>NZ_AQOK01000108.1:0-12224 GCF_000364645.1 Xanthomonas sp. SHU 308
GCAGCGGCCGGCGCCTGGCTCGCCGCGGCGGCGCGCGGCGCCTCGTCCGGGCGCACCGCATCCAGCGCCCGCTGCACCAGGGCCTCGTCGTAGTTGCTGGCGGCCACGATCTCGATGCCCTCGTCGGTACGCCGGTTGGACAGGATCACCGCATCCGGCCCGTGCTCGTCGCGCACCATCCGGAAGGCGGTGCGCATGTCGGGGGCGACAAAGCGTTTGATCTTCATGGGTGGGAGCCGGGAATGGGGAGTGGGGAATGGGGAATGGATGCGTGATCGGTGCCGATACGTGGCGGGCCGCGGTGTCGTGTCCGGTTTTTCGTGATCGTGTTCATTGCTCTCTCCGCTGCCGGGGCAAGGGTGCGATTCCCCATTCCCTGTTCCCGTTTCCCGTCATCTCAACTGATCGTGCCCACCAGCTTCAGCCGCTTGTCCTCCGGCACTTCGCTGTAGGACAGGACCGACAGCGCGGGGACGCTGTGGCGGACCAGGCGGGCGAGCGCGGCGCGGACCTGCGCCGGCACCAGCACCACCGCCGGTTCGTTGCGCGCCTCCTGCTTGCTCACGCAGTCCGCCAGACTTTGGTGCAAGCGTTCGGCCAGTCCGGGTTCCAGCGCCGCGCCGTTGCCCTGGGTAGAGTCCTGCAAGACGCGTTCCAATTGCGGGGCCAGGGTGAACACCGGCAGTTCCGGGGCCATGCCGGCGATCTCCTGGACGATGAACCGGCCCAGGGCGTTGCGCACGGCGGCGGTGAGCGCGCCGGGTTCCTGACTCTGCGGGGCGTGCTCGACCAGAGCCTCGACGATCTTGCGCAGCTGCCGCACCGGGATCTTCTCGATGAGCAGGTTCTGCAGTACCCGCACCACCACCGACAGCGGCAGCGCCTTGGGGGTGAGGTCCTCGACCAGCTTGGGCGCGCTCTTGGCCAGGGTCGCCAGCAACTGCTGCACTTCCTCGTGGCCGAGCAGTTCCGGGGCGTGCTCGCGGATCAGGTGCGAGAGGTGGGTGGCGATCACCGTGGCCGGGTCGACCACGGTGTAGCCCATGGTCTCGGCCTGGGCGCGCAGGTGCGGCTGGATCCAGATCGCATCCAGGCCGAACGCCGGGTCCTTGCCGGGAATGCCGTCGATCTTGCCGAGCGCGCCGCCCGGGTCCAGCGCCAGCTCGCGGTCCGGGTGGATGTCGGCGGTGGCCACCGGCACGCCGTGCACCAGCAGGCGGTAGGCGTTGGCCGGCAGTTCCAGGTTGTCGCGGATGTGCACCGGCGGCACCAGGAAACCGATGTCCTGGGTCAGCTTGCGGCGCACGCCCTTGATCCGCGCCATCAGTTCGCCGCCCTGGGTCTTGTCCACCAGCGGGATCAACCGGTAGCCGACCTCCAGGCCCAGCGGGTCGATCGGGCGCAGTTCGTCCCAGCCCAGTTCGGCATTGGCCTGAGCGGCGGCCGCGGCCTGCGGTGCCGCCTCGGCCGCGGCCGGCGGCGGCAGCAGGCTGCGCTTCCACATCTTCCAGGCCAGCAGGCCCAGGATCAGCGCCAGCGTCAAGAAAGCGACGTTGGGCATGCCCGGGATCAGGCCGACCAGGCCCAGGATCGCCGCGGCCACCGCCAGCGCCTTATGCTGGCCGAACACCTGGCCCATCATCGAGGCGCCCATGTCCTGCGAGCGCGAGGCGCGGGTGACCAGCATCGCCACCGCCGAGGACACCAGCAGCGCCGGCAGCTGTGCGACCAGGCCGTCGCCGATCGACAGCAGGGTGTAGGTGGAGGCGGCCTGCGCCACCGGCATGCCGTGCTGCAGGACGCCGACTGCCATACCGCCGATCAGGTTGATGAACAGGATCAGGATGCCGGCGATGGCGTCGCCGCGGATGAACTTGCTGGCGCCGTCCATCGAACCGTAGAAGTCCGCTTCCTCGCGCACTTCCTCGCGGCGGGCCTTGGCTTCCTCGCGGGTCAGCAGGCCGGCGTTGAGGTCGGCGTCGATCGCCATCTGCTTGCCGGGCATGGCGTCGAGGATGAAGCGTGCGGTCACTTCCGACACGCGCCCGGCGCCCTTGGTGATGACCACGAAGTTGATGATGGTCAGGATCGCGAACACCACGATGCCGACCGCATAGTTGCCGCCGATCACGAATTCGCCGAAGGCCTCGATCACCTTGCCGGCGGCGCCGTGGCCGCCCTGGCCGTTGATCAGGATCACGCGGGTGGAGGCCACGTTCAGCGCCAGGCGCAGCATCGTGGTCATCAGCAGCACGATCGGGAAGATGCTGAACTCCAGCGGCCGCTTCACGTACACCACCGCCAGCAGCACCATCAGCGAAATGGCGATGTTGAAGGTGAACAGGGCGTCCAGCACCGGCGCGGCCAGCGGCACCACCACCATCGCCAGCATCAGCAACACGATCACCGGGGCGCCGAGCCCGTGCTTGATCATGTCCATGACTTTGCGCGTGTTCATCTGCGCGGCAGGCTGACTCATGGCTGGCTCCCCGGGGCGAATTCATCCACTTCCAGCGGCGGCAACGGCGGCATCGGCCCGCTGCGCCAGGCGCGCAGCGTGTAGACGTACGAGAGGACCTGCGCCACCGCGGAATACAGTCTCACGGGAATTTCCTTGCCGAGTTGGCCTTCCCTATACAAGGCGCGTGCCAAAGGCGGCGCCGAGATCACCGCCACGCGATGCTGCTCGCCGACCTCGCGGATGCGGAAGGCGATCTCGTCCACGCCCTTGGCGACCACGGTGGGGGCGCGCATGCGCCCGCTCTCGTACTTCAGCGCCACCGCATAGTGGGTGGGGTTGACCACCACCACGTCGGCCTTGGGCACGGCTTCCATCATCCGCCGCTGCGACATCTGCATCTGCATCTGGCGGATGCGGCCCTTGACCTCGGGGCTGCCGTCGTTTTCCTTCATTTCCCGGCGCACTTCCTCGCGGGTCATCTTCAGTTTGCGGATGTAATTCCACTTCTGATAGGGCGCGTCGATCGCCGCCAGCAGCGCCAGCGCGCCGGCGGTGTACAGCAGCAGCCGCAGGGTGAAGCCCAGGCCGTGGCCGATGGCCTGCTCCAGCGGCTGCAGCAGCAGGCCGCGCAGGAAGTCGGTGCTGCCCCACAGGCACAGCATCGCGGCGCCGCCGACGAAGCCCATGCGCAGGATCGACTTGAGCAGTTCGACGATGGTCTCGGCGCCGTACATGCGGCTCAGCCCGTTCATCGGGTTGAGCCGGTCGAACTTGGGCATCAGCGCCTGGCCGGAGAAGCGCAGGGTGCCCATCAGCACCGGCGCGGCGAAGCTGGCCGCCAGGCAGATGCCGACCAGCGGCAGCACCACCCAGAGCAGGTTCAGCAGCAAGTCGCCGAAATGGCCGAACATCGCCTGGGGATGCTCGCGCAGCGACAGGTCCGGGCGCAGCGCCTGTTTCAGCCAGGCCACCGCCCCGGCGGCCATGGAGGTGGACAGGCCCATCAGGGCGAAGACGCCGGCGCTGAACACCGCGGCGGTCGCCAGTTCGCGCGAATGCGGGATGTTGCCCTGTTCGCGGGCTTCGCGCAGACGTTTGTCTGTTGGCTGTTCTGTGCGCTCTGCGCCTTCTTCGCTCTCGGACATCGGGGGTGCGCTCGGCCAGGATCGACCCTGCGCACTGCAAGGACCGTGCCGGTCCCTGGCCCGGATTCCGGGCGCCGCCGCCGCGCCTCTCGGCCGCGGCGGCTAGGCGAGTTGCAGCTCGACCCGGTCGCGGCCCAGCCGCTTGGCCTGGTACAGCGCCGCGTCGGCGCGCGCCAGCAGGTGCTGCAGCGGTTCGCCCGGTCGATACCAGGCCACGCCGATCGAGGCGGTGATCGCCAACTGCCGCTCGCCGATGCGCAGCGGCTGCCCGGCGATGGTGGCGCGCAGGGCCTGCAGCCGCTCGCCGCAGCTCGGCGGCAAGCCGGGCAGCACGGCCAGCAGTTCCTCGCCGCCGTAGCGGCCGACCAGGTCGGCGTCGCGCAGGTTGGCGCCCAGGCGCCGCGCCACCTCGATCAGCACCGCGTCGCCCACCAGGTGGCCGTGTTCGTCGTTGATCCGCTTGAAGTGGTCGAGGTCGATCATCGCCACTGCCAGCGGGGTCTGCTCGGCGTCGCTGCGGCGCATCTGCGCCGCCAGCGCCTCGAGGATGCCGGCGCGGTTGAGCAGGCCGGTGAGGGCGTCGTGCGAGGCCTTCACCGCCAGTGCGGCGCGGGCGATCTCCAGTTCGCGCTTGTCGTGTTCCAGCTCCTCGGTGCGCAGCGCCACCAGTTCGGCCAGTTCGCGCTGGCGCTGGTGCAGGCGGCGTTCGCGCCAGTGCAGCAGGGCCACCGCCAGGCCGCCGCCGAGCACCAGGTACAGCGCGATCATCGGCTGGCTGCGCCACCACACCGGCGCTACCGAGAACGCCACCCGCAGCGGCGCCGAGGCGCTGCGCCGGTAGGCGTCCAGCAACTGCACCTCCAGCACGTAGTGGCCCGGCGCCAGCGGCGGTTGCTCGAACTCGAAGTTGGGGGTGTGCAGCCAGCGGGTGTGTGCGCCCTCGAAGCGATAGCGGAAGCTGATGCGGTTGCGCTCGTCGTACAGGTCCGGCGAGCCGACCGCGATATGCAGCGGATCCTCGCTCCAGCGCAGGCGCGCGCCCGCGGCGATGGCGGCGCCGGCACGGCTGAACTCCTTGAGCGCCAGCCTTGGCGCCTGCGCCGGGAACAGCCGCGCCGGATCCAGCAGGTGGGTGACGCCACGGCTGCTGCCCAGCCATACCGAGCCGTCGTGGTCTTCCAGGAAGGCCGATTCGGACATGTCGTTCCAGAGCAGCCCCTGCGCCTGCGTCAGCCGCGACCAGGCGCGTCCGTCGTAGACGTCCACGCCCTGGTTGTGGCTGATCCAGATCCATCCGTTGCGGGTGCGGCGCAGGCTGTACAGCTGCAGGCCGCTCAACTGCGCATCGGCCGGCTGCAGGTACAGGGTGTCGCCGTCGAGCCGCCCTTGCCAGGCCCCGGGTCCATACAGGCTGGCCCAGGCCTGGCCATCGTCCAGGACCAGCAGCTTGCTGAGCACGGGTTGCGCCGGCGCACCATCCACGATCAGCCGGATCGGCGTCCAGGTCTCGCCACGCAGTCGGAACACGCCGGTCATACCCACCGCCAGCACGCTGCCGTCGCCACGCTGCTGGATGTCCGAATACTCGCCACCGGGCAGCGCCTGCACCTTCTGCGGCACCGCGTCGGCATCGGCCGCCGCCAGCAGATACACCCCGCGGTTGCTGAGGATCCACACCCGGCCGCTCGCATCCACGAACAGCTGTTTGGCGATGCCGTCCAGCGGCGGGTAGGCGCGCAGCAGCCGGCCCTGCGCGTCGTATCGGCGCAGCGCGCCGACCGAGCCGATGCTCCACAGCGTGCCGTCCGCGGCGCGTTGCAGGCCGATCATCTGCGTGCCGTGGTCGCTGGGCCAGCGCTGGAAACGGCCATCCTCGCGCAGGCGGTCGACGCCGCCCTCGTTACCGACCAGCAGGTCGCCGCGCTGGGTGCGCTGGATGCTCCAGGTCGGCGCGCGACTGATGCCCTGCGACACATCCCAGTTCTCGATCCAGCCGTAGCCGTTCCAGCGCAGCACGCCTTCGCCATCCATGCTCAGCCACAGGTCGCCGGCCTGGTCGAAGTGCATGGCGACGATGCTGCCCTCGGGCAGGCCGTTGCGACGGTCGAAACTGCGCCAGCGTCCCTGTTCCCAGCGTGCCAGGCCCTGGTTGGTCCGCACCAGCACGCGGTGCTGCGGGTCCAGCAGGATCGGCGTGCGCGAGGTCACCAGGGCCGGTCCGTCCAGCCCGGGGGGTGTCTGCTCCTGGAAGCGCGTCGCGCCGGCCTGCAGCCGCATCACCTTGCGACTGCCGACGACCCACAGGTTCCCGTCACGGTCGCGCACCGCATTGCGCCAGAATTCGGGGGGCAGGCCCTGGGCCTGGTCGTAGTGGGTGGCGCGACCGTCGGCATCGATCCGGCACAAGGCCTTGGCGCAGCCCAGCCACAGTGTGTCGTCGACGACGAACAGGTCGTGGATGTCGGCCAATTCCGGTTGCCGCGCCAGCGTCGCCGCATCGAACAGGGGCTGCAGTTCCCATCCCTTCGCATCGGCCTTGCGCACCGCGCGTAGCAGGCGGTGGTCGTCCAGCACCACCGTGCCCCAGGCCGGCGCGGCCAGGCGCGGGCGGTTGAGCGGGCGATGCGAGGGCAGGCTGCCGTGCTCCAGCGGCATCCAGCCGGCCGGCGAGCCATCGTCCACGTAGATCGCATCGAAGGTGGCCACCCACAGCCGCCGCTGGGCGTCCTCGGCGGCATCGGAGATGTAATGGCCGCCGTGGCCCTGCAGCTTCACTTGCTGGAACTGGTCGCCGTCGAAGGCATACAGGCCGCTTTCGCTGCAGACCAGCAGGCTGCCGTCGCGACGCTGCAGCAGACAGGTGCCGGCCAGACCGAGCAGGCCTTGTTCCTGCGCATAGTGCCGCAACGGGATCACCTGCGCCTGTGTCGCCCCGGTGCATGTGAGTGCCGACAGCAGCAGCCACAGCGGCCCCCACAGGCATCGACCCATGACCGTGCGCATGCGCGCTCAGCCGCCGCTGCACCGCCGTGGGACACGGCGATGGCAGGCACAAGCGGGCGCTGGCAGGCGATAGGGCATGGCGTACGACGAGCGATGGAAGGAAGGACGGACCGCGGCGATCGACGGGATCCGGGACGGTCGGCGCTGCCGCCGCCCATCCTGGCCCGCCAACGGTAGCCTGCCGTCGGTATCGGCCGCGTCGCGGCGCAGCTTGAGCGCCGGCTAGGCGGTCAGCGCGCGCGCGGCATTGAAGGCGGCATCGAACAGCCGCTGCACCGGCGCCCCCATCTCACCGACCAGCACCGCCAGCAGCGCCAGGCCCAGCACCACCGCCACCGGCAGGCCGAGCTGGATCGGGTTCAGCGACGGCGCCGCCTTGGCCAGCGCGCCGAAGGCCAGGTTCACCGCCATCATCGCCACCATGACCGGCAGCGCCAGGGTCACCGCCCCGCGCATGATGCTCATGAAGAAGTTCGGCGCCACCGAGGCCATGGCCTGCGCATCGGGCAGCGCGGTACCGATCGGCAGCGCCTTGTAGCTGTCCACCAGCAGCGACACCACCGCCAGATGCCCGTTGGCGGTGAAGAACATCATGCCGAAGGCCAGGTAGAACCACTGGCCGATCACCGGCGAGTTGACCCCGCGCAGCGGATCGGCCATCTGCGCGAAGCCCAGGCCGGTGCTCTGCGAGACCAGTTCCCCGGCCATCGCCCCGGCCTCGAAGATCATCCGCAGCATGAAGCCCATGCTGGCCCCCACCGCCAGCTCCCGCGCCACGCTGAGCACCACCGCGGCATTGAACCCGTCCCAGTCCGGCACCGGCGGCAGGATCGGCGCCAGCGCAATCGCCAGCGTTCCAGCCAGGATCACCCGCACCCGCCCCGGCACCGCCTTGCTCCCCACCATCGGCATCACCGTCAACATCGCCCCGATCCGCAGCATCGTCCACAGCACCGCCCCGATCATCGCGAACGCCCGCGACCCATCGACGACCATTTGCGTGGCGGCATCCATCAGCCCGAGACTCCGTTAACCGCAACAAAAGAACGCCCGGTGGCGCCAGCGCGAAGCCAACGCTCCACCATCAATGGCACCCCGGCCGGCCCCTGACCAACCAAGGACACCGCACGACTGGCAACGACGCCAAAGCCAAAGCTGCGATAGCCGCAGCTGCTGCTTTTGCGGTTGCTGTTGCCGTTGCTGTTGTTTTGCTCTTGCTCCACCGGGTCCCCTCCGCAGCGGCGGAGATGGCGGGCAAAACCCCCCGTAGGGGGGCGGCGCACAAGGATGTGCGCCGTTTTCGGCCGGGGCAGGATGCCCCGTCCGAAAATCCCGCTAGCGGAGCGGACCCGCGCAGCGGGCGCGAAGGCGGGGTGTGCTTTCTTTTGGTTACTTTTCTTTGCACAAGCAAAGAAAAGTGACTCGCCGCCAGGCGAAAGCCTTTGCTCTTCAACAGGGAAAGGTTCCCCAGCAACAAGCAGGACGCGAAGAGCAGTCATCCCCAGCTACCCAATCAAATGCGGAATACGCTGAAACAGCATCGTCGTGTACTCCACCAGATGCGCCAGCAACATACTCCCCGTCGCAAACAACATCGCCGTCAACGCCACCACCTTCGCGATGAACGCAATGGTCGGCTCATTGAGCTGCGTCGCCGCCTGGAACACACCGATCACCACACCCACCGCCAACATCGCCAGCAACAACGGCCCCGCCACCCACAACACCGTGATCAACCCGCCACGCAACTCCGTCAGCGCCAGTTCCGGACTCATGGCCTCAGACCCCGTTGAAACTGGCAGCCAGCGTGCCGACCGTCAGCACCCACCCGTCGACCAGCACGAACAGCAGAATCTTGAACGGCGCCGAGATCAGCATCGGCGACATCATCATCATGCCCATCGACATCAGTACGCTGGCCACCACCAGATCGATGATCACGAACGGGATGAAGATCAGAAAGCCGATCTCGAACGCCGTCTTCAGCTCGCTGGTGACGAACGAGGCCACCAGCACCTGGAACGGCACCGCATCCGGGCCGCTGTAGGTGCCGTTGCCGGCCATGCCGGCGAAGGTCATCAGGTCGGTCTCGCGCACCTGCGCCAGCATGAACGCGCGCAGCGGCTGCGTGGTCAGCGTCCACGCCGTCTGGAAATCGATCTGGCCGTTGAGATACGGGCTCATGCCCTGGCCCCAGGCCTTTTCCCACACCGGCATCATCACCAGCGCGGTCAGGAACAGCGCCAGGCCCATCAGCACCTGATTGGACGGCGTCTGCCCGGTGCCCAGCGCCTGCCGCAGCAGGCCGAGCACGATGGTGATGCGGGTGAAGGCGGTCAGCACCAGTAGCAGCGACGGCAGCAGGGTGATGGCCGTCATCAGCAGCAGCGTCTGCAGCGGCAGGCTCACCGGCTGCGCGCCGATCTTGCCGACGTTGACCTCCGGCAGCGAGGGCAGGGTGGGCGCGGCGTTCTGCGGATTCTGCGCGGTCGGCGTGGCGGTGGGCGCCTGCGCGGCCTGCGCCCAGGCAAAGGCGGGCAGCAGGCTCAGCGTCAGCAGGATCAGCAGCAGGCGCAGCCGGCGGGCGTTGCGGTTCCAGAAAAACGGCATGGTCATTTGTCCTTGCGCAGCTTCTGCGCCAGAAGCTGGGCGAAATCGGGAAGCTGCTTGAACGGCTTGATCGAGGGCAGGGTCGGCGCAGGCGCCTGCGGCAGCGGCTCGGGCAGCTGATGCAAGGTGCGTACCCCGCCGGGCGAGACGCCGAGCAGCAGCTGTTCGCCGTTGACCTCGACCACCACCACCCGCTCCTTGGCGCCGACCGCCAGGCTGGCGACCACACGCAGGCCTTGCGCTGGGCGGAAGCCGCTGCCGGGCAGGCGCTTGAGCACCCAGGCCATGGCCAGGATCAGGCCCAGCACCAGCAGCAGCGCGAACACCGCGCCGAGCAGGCTGGGCGCCGACGGCGCCGCGTTGCCGACGCCCGAGCCGTGCCTGGCGGTCTGCGTGGCAGCCTGCGCGGCGACGGCGAGCAGCAGGCTCACCGCAGTCTCCGGATGCGCTCGCTGGGGCTGACCACGTCGGTCAGGCGCACGCCGAAGCGGTCGTTGATGGTCACCACCTCGCCGTGCGCGATCAGGGTGCCGTTGACGTAGACGTCCAGCGGTTCGCCGGCGCCACGCTCCAGTTCCACCACCGAGCCCTGATTGAGCTGCAGCAGGTTGCGGATCGGAATGCGGCTGCGGCCGACTTCCAGCGACAGGGTCACCGGCACGTCCAGGATCACGTCCAGGTTCAGGTCGTTGGACTCGGCCATGGCGTCCGGCTGCAGGCTGTCGAACTGGGCCGGCGCCGGCTGGGTGGGATCGGTCTGGGTCATGGCAGGTCTTCCTGGGGAGCGGGGCGGCGGCGCAGCGCGCCGGGGGGATGGGTGGCGGTGATCTTCACCGCGTTCTGGCCGTGCGAGATGCCGAACTCACCGGTGAACACCGGGATGTTCTCCACGCACAGCGGCACCTGCTTGGGCAGGTCGATCGGCAGCACGTCGCCGATCTTCAGCCGGGTCAGCTCGCGCAGGCTCATCTGCTTCTGCGCCAGCACGCTGGAAATGGTGACCTCCGAGCCGAACAGCTGCTCGCGCAGCATGATGTTCCAGCTCTCGTCGCGGTCCACGCGGTCGCTCTGGATGCCGGCGTCGAGCAGTTCGCGGATCGGCTCCAGCATCGAGTACGGCAGGGTCACGTGGATCTCGCCGCCGCCGCCTTCCAACTCCACGTGGAAGCGGCTGACCACCACGTACTCGCGCGGGGTGACGATGTTGGCAAAGTGCGGGTTGACCTCGGAATTGAGATACTCGAACTCCACCTCCATCACCGGCGCCCAGGCTTCGGCCAGGTCGGCGAAGGTCTGCTTGAGCATCAGCTGGATCACCCGCATCTCGGTCGGGGTGAACTCGCGGCCCTCGATGCGGGTGGGGTAGCGGCCGTCGCCGCCGAAGAAGTTGTCGACCACGGTGAACACCAGGGTCGGCTCGAACACGATCAGGCCGGTGCCGCGCAGCGGCTTGAACTTGATCAGGTTCAGGTTGCTCGGCACGTACAGCGAGTGCATGTAGTCGTTGAACTTGATCAGGTCGATGCCGCGCACCGACAGGTCGGCCGAGCGCCGGATCAGGTTGAACAGGCCGATCCGCCACAGGCGCGCGAAGCGCTCGTTGACCATCTCCAGGGTCGGCATGCGCCCACGGATGATCCGGTCCTGGCTGGAGAAGTCGTAGCTGCGCGCCTCGCCCGGCTCGGCCGGCGCCGGCTCGGTGTCCACCACGCCCGCGTCGACGCCATGCAGCAGGGCATCGATCTCGTCTTGGGAGAGCAGGTCGGTCATCGCGGCAGCGCCTTTACTGGGTGACGAAGCTGGTGAACAGGAGTTCTTCCACGCACTTCTTGCCGGTCTCGGCGGTCATCAGCTTCTGCGCGTCGGCCAGCGCCGCGGCCTGCAGCTTCTTGCGCCCATCGATGTTGGCGATGTCCTGCGCCTGCACCTGCGAGAACAGCATCAGCAGGTGCGCGCGGATCGCCGGGGCGTTCTCGGTGATCAGCTTCAGTTCTTCCGGGTCGCGGGTCATCAACTGCACTTCCAGCTGCAGGTAATGCGGGCCGTCTTCCGCGCCGCCGTTGAGATTGACCACGAACGCCGGGTCCATCGCGAAGTACTGCGCCGGCTTGGGGATCTCGGCGGTCTTTTCCTCGGCCTTGGCGTGGCCGCCCTCGGGCTTCTTCAGGAAGAAGAACGCGCCGGCACCGCCGCCGCCCAGCACCAGCACCGCCGCGACGACGATGATCAGCAGCTTCTTCTTCGACTTGCCGCCTTCCGGGGCGTCCTTGGCGTCTTTCTTGGATTTGTCGGCGGCTGACACTGAGCAGGCTCCTGAGGGGGGTCTGCCCCTGAGGATGCAATCGCCGTGCCGAAACCGGGCGCCTGGCGCGCCGGGTGTTTGACGGCGCCGCCGCGCGCCATGCCGGCGCGGGCCGAGACCGTTGTGTGAGAGGGGATCGGGCCCAGCGGAGGGGCCTCAACCCCGCCGTATCCTTCCGACGAACGTCGAGGCCGAGACCCGTCCCACTCGCTCGATCGCCGTGAAGGGGCGGCGGCGCGCCCCGGATCGTCAGGCGTAGGCGTCGAGCAGACCGCGCTGGCGCAACACCACTGCCGGAATCCCGACGCTGCCGGACAGGTCGTCGGCGAGCTCGCCGCCGCTGCGGCCGCCGCCCTGCGGCGTGCCCTGCGCATTGGCCTGCTGTTGCTGCGGCTGCTGCTGGCCGACGTCGGCCTGGCCGAGCTGGAAGCCGTGCTGGCCGAGCATGTCGCGCAGGCGCGGCAGGCTGTTCTCGAGGGCCTGGCGCACGTCGGCCTGGTTGCTGCTGAAGCTGGCGTTGACCTGGTCGCCGGTCATGTGCAGGCGCACTTCGACCGGGCCGAGCTCGGCCGGATTGAGCTTGATGTGGGCGTGGCCGATCTTCTGGTCGGCCAGCCAGCTGATGCGCGCGCCCAGTTCCTCGTCGAACTGGTTGCCGTGCAGGTTCGGGGTCGGCGTGGGCGAGCCGGTGAACGGCTGCGGA
>NZ_AQOK01000109.1:0-379 GCF_000364645.1 Xanthomonas sp. SHU 308
CCCCGGTCCATCCGCCGCTGCGGAAGGGAACCCGGTAAGTCAAAAGCCAAAGCAACGGCAACAGCAGAAACAACGGCAAATGCCAAAGCAACAGCAACAGCAACAGCAACAGCAACAGCAACAAGGCTGTCGCCTTTCTTAGCGCGAGAACACCCCCATCTCACAGCTTCGGCCAGCACAAAGCCACATGTGCGACCAGCGCACAATGGACAGAAGCAACGTTCAAGAGATGGCAGTGAAGCGTAAGACCGGACACTCACTGCGACCGGCCTGAAACACAGCACATCTACTCACAACAGGCGGTCGTGCGCCTCGCGAAGGACGTGAGCCTCCAGCAGAAATGAGCCACCCCCGATTTCTCGGACAGGTTAATTAGGGA
>NZ_AQOK01000110.1:0-3230 GCF_000364645.1 Xanthomonas sp. SHU 308
TCGCGCCTGGCGACGGCCTGACCCGCCAGGCCATCGTCGCCCAGCGCGTGCAGGCCGCGCGCGGCGGCAACCTGGCCGCCGAAGCGGCGCTGCTGGCGCTGGGCCAGCCGTTGCATGCCGGCGCCGAGTACAAGCGCGATCTGGTGGCGCGGGTGCGCGCCTCCGGCGATCCCGATGCCTACGTGGCGCTGTCGCCGGCGATGGGCCTGGCCGCCAGCGGCGACGACAGCCTGGACGGGCGCGTGGCCGGCACCCAGTTTTCCGAATTGGCCTGGCAGTTGGCCGCCTGCAGGCTGGGATTGGATTGCGGCCCGGACAGCGAGTTGATGACCCGCTATTGCGCCAACGGCGGGATCTGCTCGCGCGACCCCACCCAGGACTTCAGCAGTTTTGTTTACGACGCCGCGGTGCCGCGGCAAGGCACGGACACGATGAACGACATGGTCAATCGACTGGTGGACAGCAAGGGAGCAGGCTCATGAATTACCGGCGATGGCTGCACGGCGCCAAATTCTGGTTCTGGGTCCTGGCCTTCGTCGCCTATTCGGCGGCGGCGGCGGGCCTGTTGCTGATCGACACCGCCGAGCAGCGCTACCGCGGCCTGTCCAAGGTCGAACTGACCACCGCGCACGCCGCGCCGGACGTGCGCCGCGCCGGCGCCGCGCAGGTGGCGGCGATCTACCGCGCCAACAGCGGCATGCCGTTCTCCACCCTGGCCCCGGGCAGCACCTTCCAGATCGTCTGGCCGGACGGCTCCACCGAGACGGTGATGATCGTCAGCCCGACCTCGAGCCTGGGCGTGGAGCCGGTGGCGGGAACCCAGCAGGGGAAGTAGCCGGGAGTGGGGAACCGGGAATGGGGAATCGCAAGAGCGGGTTCCCGGCCCCCTCATTGCACTGCGCGGTGGTTGTCGCAACGATGTTGGCGACGGGCGCCGACGCGCTGCATCGAAGCCATTCGCTCCAGGGACCTATTCGTTCCGTCCCGATCCTGCGGCGAGGTCGCGGCCTTCACCGCCGAAACTCGGGAGCCGGCACTGCCGATTCCCGATTCCCGATTCCCGTTTCCCCATTCCCGGCTGTCAAACCAACGCAATCGACTTGTTCTTGCGCTCGGCCAGGCGCTTTTCCAGGTAGTGGATGTTCTGGCCGCCGGCCTGGAAGCCCTTGTCGCGCATGATCCGCTGCTGCAGCGGAATGTTGGTCTTGATGCCGTCCACCACCATCTCGCTCAGCGCCACGCGCATGCGCGCGATCGCGGTCTCGCGGTCGGGGCCGTGCACGATCAGCTTGCCGATCATCGAGTCGTAGTTCGGCGGCACCTTGTAGCCGCTGTAGATGTGCGTGTCCACGCGCACGCCGGGACCGCCGGGCGGGTGGAAGCCGGTGATCAGGCCCGGGTTGGGCATGAAGGTTTCCGGGTCCTCGGCGTTGATGCGGCACTCGATCGCATGGCCGCGCAGGACGATGTCCTTCTGCTTGATGCTGAGCTTGTGCCCGGCGGCGATGCGCAGCTGCTCGCAGACCAGGTCGATGCCGGTGATGCGCTCGGTGACCGGGTGCTCCACCTGGATGCGCGTGTTCATTTCGATGAAGTAGAAGCGCCCGTTCTCGAACAGGAACTCGAAGGTGCCGGCGCCGCGGTAGCCGATGCGGATGCAGGCGTCCACGCAGACCTTGCCGATCTCGTTGCGCAGTTCCTCGGTGATGCCCGGCGCCGGCGCTTCCTCCACCACCTTCTGGTGGCGGCGCTGCATCGAGCAGTCGCGCTCGCCCAGGTGGATGGCGCCGCCCTGGCCGTCGGCCAGCACCTGGATCTCCACGTGACGCGGATTCTCCAGGAACTTCTCCATGTACACCTGGTCGTTGCTGAAGGCGGCCTTGGCCTCGGACTTGGTGGTCTCGATGGCGGCCTTCAGCGCGGCCTCCGAATGCACCACGCGCATGCCGCGGCCGCCGCCGCCGCCTGCGGCCTTGATGATCACCGGGTAGCCGATCTCGCGGGCGATCTTGGTGTTGGCGACGATGTCCTCGCCCAGCGGGCCGCCCGAGCCGGGCACGCACGGCACGCCGGCGGCCTTCATCGCGCGGATCGCCTCGACCTTGTCGCCCATCAGGCGGATGGTGTCGGCCTTGGGCCCGATGAAGATGAAGCCGGACTGCTCCACGCGCTCGGCGAAGTCGGCGTTCTCCGACAGGAAGCCGTAGCCGGGGTGGATGGCCTGGGCGTCGGTGACCTCGGCCGCGGCGATCAGCGCCGGGATGTTGAGGTAGCTCTCCGACGAGGGCGCCGGGCCGATGCACACCGACTCGTCGGCCATGGCCACGTGCTTGAGGTTGCGGTCCACGGTGGAATGCACCGCGACCGTGCGGATGCCGAGCGTATGGCACGCGCGCAGGATGCGCAGCGCGATTTCGCCGCGATTGGCGATGACGACTTTATCGAGCATGGGAAGGCCGGGAATTGGGAATGGAGAATCGGGAATGGAGGACGGCGTGCATCGTCAATCTCCGCGCTTGCTCAGAACATTCATCAATGCGGTCAGTTTGGCGAAGATCGTATCGATCAATCCGTCGAGTGCCGCGATGTCGGAGGTGTAGTCGAGCCGGCGCGCGATCTGCAGGTGCGTGCTGGCCTCGGACAGCGAGCCACGTGCGATCGACAGAAAACGCAGGTATTCGGGAGTGGAGCGGCGTGCCGCGCCTTCGGCGATGTTGGCGGGGATGCTGACCGCTGCGCGGCGCAGCTGCGCCGTCAGCCCGAAACGTTCCGTCGCCGGAAACGTTTCGGAGAGGCGGTAGATCATTTCCACCAGATCCATGGAGTCGCGCCAGACGTCGAGCCGCTCGTGCGGCCGCTTTGACGATTCCCCATTCTCCACTCCCGATTCCCGGCGTCTCAGCCAATCACAAACAACGGCTGATCGAACTCCACCGGCTGGCCGCTTTCGCCCAGGATCGCGACGATGGTGCCGGAGACGTCGGCTTCGATCGGGTTGAACATCTTCATCGCCTCGATGATCGCCAGGGTCTCGCCGGCCTTGACCGCCTGGCCGACGCTGACGAAGGCCGGCTTGTCCGGGGCCGGCGATGTATAGAAGGTGCCGACCATCGGCGCGCGCAGCACGTGGCCCTCGGGCAGGGCGTTGCCGGGCTTGGCGCTGCCGCCGGTGGAGGCCTCGGTGGGCGAGCTCATCGGCATCGGCGCGGCGGCGGCCGGCGCGGCCGCCG
>NZ_AQOK01000111.1:0-17005 GCF_000364645.1 Xanthomonas sp. SHU 308
CCCGCCGCAACCCGTCGGACGAAGTTCTGAACATTCCTTTCTTACTCCCCTAGTTAAATAAGAAGTGAAGCAGTTGTTACGGTGTGGTTAACCGAATGTAATGCTCCCGAGGCGAATGTGCAACAACCGCTGAACAAGCAAATTTATGTCATATGGTCGTGACATCGTTGCTGTACTGGCGAGCAATACGTTTCGTGTTTAAGTTGTTGATTTTGATGATCTCCCGGCATGTTCGCTGCGGGCAAGGTTCCGCGGTGCACCTCGATCGGCAGGGGAACTAGCCCCCACGCGCATGCGACCTTCTCCGAGTGCTGTGCTTGGAGTGCGCCATGCGCCCACGGGTGTGTGGCGCGAACCAGGGCATGTCTTTAAACGCATTCATGAAGTTGTTCGTTGGTCTGCAAGAGGCGCGAACAACGAGGGCTTGCATGTATGAGGCAAGGCCAAAGAAGGCTGACCGCTGGAGTCTTCCTCGTTCCGCGATCACAGGGTTCACGCGCGTACCTGGGCGAAGGTGGCGCGGCGCTGTCGGGTTTTGATGACGTCGCCGGTCAGGCGACGCGCAACGACGTTGCGCGGTGGTTTCATGTCACAGCAGGTCGGCTTCCCCCAGGGCTGTCTGGCGCACGACCCTCGGCGCATGCGCACTTGGGCTGGCCGTAGAGGCCGCTCAGGGCGCGATGTCCCTGGCGGCGTCGTACTTCATGGGTCAGAGACCGCCAGGGCCGCAGTCGTTCTTCAGGAAGTCCTGGATTAGGCCAAGGGTCTGTCGTTGTTGGCGTGGATACCAGGGCAGGCTGTGCGGCTGGTCCGGGATCAGCGCGAACTTGGCCGGAACGATGTCCTTGACCGCCTCGTAAAAGTCCTTGGCATGGAACGATGGCGTACGCACATCGCGGTCGCCGACGAACAACAGCACAGGGATCGTGGCGTTGGCGGTGTTCTGCATCGGGTCCATGCCCTTCAGGGTCTTGCCCTGCAGGATGCGTTGCAGGCGGTTATCGCTCCAGGAGGTGCTCAACTTCCCGAGGTTGGTGACCGGTGCGCCGGCGATGGCGCACTGGTAGGGCGATGGCTTGCGCACGGTGGCCGCAGCCGCGGCGAAACCGCCGTAGGAATAGCCGAAGATCGCGATTCGGTCCTTGGATGCATAACCTTCCGAGACCAGCCATGCGGCGCCGTCGTCGTTGTCGTCGGACATTTTCTGGCCCCATTCGCGATCGCCGGCGACCCACAGGTCACGCCCCAGGCCCTGGCTGCCGCGGTACTGCGGACGCAGTACCGCGTAACCGCGCGAGGTCAGCAGCGGCACCCAGCCGGACATGTCCCAGCCCATGTAGTCGCGCGCCCACGGGCCGCCGTGCGGATTGATGACCGCCGGACCGGCCGGGTCGCCCTGCTTCCAGCCGGCCGGCAGGTCGAGGATGGCCGGGATCTTGCGGCCGTCGCGCGCGGTATAGGTCACCCAGCGTTCTTCCACGGAAAAGCCGTTTTTGCCGATCCAGGGTCTGGAGCTTCCCAGCGGCGTGACGGTCTGCTTGTCGGTCAGCAGGTAATAGCTGGGCGGCTGGTCGGCGCTCTGCGCGGTGAAGAACACCTTGGACAGGTCGTCGGTGTAGGAACCCAGCGTGATGCTTTGCCCCGGCAAGGCCTTCTTCAGGCTGTCCTGGATCGACTTCAGGGCCGGGTCCACGTACACGGACTGGCGCGAGGGTCCGTCCACGGTGAAGCCGACGACCTTGTTGAAGTTGCTCGGTTGCGTGCCGAAGATCAGCCCGGCGATGGAGAAGTTTTGATCGGCGACCACCGGGTCGGCGTCGTACTTGCGCTGCGCGGGGTCGTAAAGACGCACCTGCGCCTTGTCGGAGAACTGGTCGGTCAGGATGTAGTACTTGCCGGTCGCGTCGTCCATGCCCAGCACGTCCACCACATTGCGCGAGGTGATCTTGGTGGTCAGCGGCGCATGCACGGAGAATTGCCCGGATTTCGGGTCTAGCAGCAGAACCTGCTGTTCATAGTCGCCGCCGGCCCCGTCGATTTGCTGTTTGGCCAGCACTTTGCCGTTGCGATGGTCGAACAGCGACGGCACCGCGCGCGAGTCGCCGCGGAACAGCAGTTCGGTCTGCCCGGTCTTCAGGTTGTACAGGTAATAGTTGGACGACAGGCTGACTTCGCTCAACTGCTGGATGACTACCCGATCAGGGTCAAGGGGAAGCATGTCCACGAGCGATGCGGTGCCGCTCAGTTCCAGGCACAGCTGCGTATCAGCGCTGACGCCGATCTTCCGCGCATTGTCCGCGAACGCCTCCTTGAAGTCCTTCTGGTCGTCGCCAGTCAGATAAGTCTTGGAGACGAAGGTACGGGTGGAACCAGAGGAGTTTCCTTCGCCGCAACCGCCGAGACGTCCGGTCCACTCTTGCCGGGCCACGGTCAGGATCTTGTCCGACTTCAGGGCGAACGCGGAAATGAACTTCATCTTGTCGCCGGATGGGGTGACCACGGTGGGTCCCTTGGACAGCGCCGACGTGTCCCATGTGGCCAGGGCGGTCTCATCCGGATTCTGCGGCGACGGAATGAGGCCCACGATATGTTTTCCGTCGGGGCTCATCGTGACCGACTGAAGCGCGGGCAGGCGTGCCAGGTCCTCGATCGGAATCGGTTGGATAGCGTGCGCCGCCGTACTCGCCAGCAACGCGGAAACCCCCAAGGCAAGGCTCCAATGCCACGTCGAGTGAATTCTTGTCATGCAACATTCCCCAGTAATGAGCGAACTAAACAACTGTCGCAGGTAAGTAAAAATGAACAATACGTGAATATAGCAGAACTTGACCCGCCCGCACTCTACGTGCGAGTGCAAGCGCACGTGGAGTGCCGTTCGTCCTGCCTTGCGGTCGACAATGCTGAGCACGCCGCTGTGGCGCGTCGATGTGATCCATAACCGGTCGGACTTCAGGAGGACGCACATTCCGGCAAAGCGGCGACCGGCCACTCGGCCCGCCCTTGTATAGTCGTAGGATAAAAAAACCCCTGGGCATCGCGCTCTGCTTGCCGTCGTGCAATGCACTGCGCAGATGTTCGCCCATTCCCTTTGACAAGTTTTCCGATGACCGATCGCCCGCGTCTCCCCGCCCACGCCGTCCAGCCCAAGCTCGCCCCGCACCCGCGCATCCGCAACGTCATCGCCGTGGGCTCCGGCAAGGGCGGGGTGGGCAAGTCCACCACTGCCGTGAACCTGGCCCTGGCCCTGCAGCGCCAGGGCGCGCGCGTCGGCGTGCTCGATGCCGACGTCTACGGCCCCAGCGTGCCGGCCATGCTCGGCCTGAGCGGACGCCCGGACAGCCCGGACGACAAGAGCATCGAGCCGATGCGCGCCTTCGGCATCGAGGCGATGTCGATCGGGCTGCTGGTGGACCAGGACACGCCGATGATCTGGCGCGGCCCGATGGCGACCTCGGCGCTGACCCAATTGTTCGCCGACACCCTGTGGGACGACCTGGACTACCTGCTGATCGACCTGCCGCCCGGCACTGGCGACATCCAGCTGACCCTGGCGCAGAAGATCCCGGTGGCCGGTGCGGTGATCGTCACCACCCCGCAGGACATCGCCACGCTGGACGCGAAGAAGGCGCTGAAGATGTTCGAGAAGGTCGAGGTGCCGGTGTTGGGCATCGTCGAGAACATGGCGGTGCACACCTGCAGCCAGTGCGGCCATGTCGAGCACCTGTTCGGCGAGGGCGGCGGCCAGCGCATGGCGCAGCAGTACGGCGTGCCGCTGCTGGGGTCGCTGCCGCTGGCGATCGCGATCCGCGAGCAGGGCGACGCCGGCACCCCGGTGGTGGCCGCGGCACCGGACTCGGCCGCGGCGCAGGCCTACCTGGTCACCGCGCAGCGCCTGACCGAGGAACTGCGCAAGCGTCCGCGCGCCGCCATCCCGATCTCCGCGGCGTTGGGCTGAGCGGCGCGCGGCGCCTGCCGCGAACGCCCTGGGACCGGTAGAATCGCCGGTCATTGCGGCCGGCCCCATCGGTCGGCCGCGCTCCCGGCGCGCAGGCTGCGGCCGCCGCCACCGGCATCAGGAACCCCCCATGAGCATCAAGAGCGACCGCTGGATCCGCCGCATGTCCGAACAGCACGGCATGATCGCGCCCTACGAGCCGGGCCAGGTCAAGCAGGTCGACGGCCAGCGCATCGTCAGCTACGGCACCTCCAGCTACGGCTACGACGTGCGCTGCTCGCGCGAGTTCAAGGTGTTCACCAACATCAACTCGACCATCGTCGACCCCAAGCACTTCGACCCCAAGAGCTTCGTCGACATCGAGGCCGACGAGTGCATCATCCCGCCCAACAGCTTCGCGCTGGCGCGCACGGTGGAATTCTTCCGCATCCCGCGCGACACCCTGGTGGTGTGCCTGGGCAAGAGCACCTATGCGCGCTGCGGCATCATCGTCAACGTCACCCCGCTTGAGCCGGAGTGGGAAGGCCACGTGACCCTGGAGTTCAGCAACACCACGCCGTTGCCGGCGCGCATCTACGCCAACGAAGGCGTGGCGCAGATGCTGTTCTTCCAGTCCGATGCCGACGACGTCTGCGAGACCAGCTACAAGGACCGCGGCGGCAAGTACCAGGGCCAGACCGGCGTGACCCTGCCCAAGACCTGATCTCCCACTCCCTTCTTTCCGACAGCACAAGGAGCGCGCAATGAACGACCCCAATCCCTACCAGGCCCCCGACGCGGCGTTGCCGCCCGCGCTGCCGGGCATCGCCGACGGTGAGACCCTGGCCGGACGCGGCGAGCGCCTCGGCGCGGCGCTGATCGACGGCGTGATCTCGCTGGCGACGTTCCTGCCGGTGGCGGCGCTGACCGGCTATTTCGGCAAGGTCATGGAGGCCGCGCGCAGCGGCGTGCAGGTGCCGTTCCTGACCACCCTCGGCTACGGCGTGCTGGGCATGGTGATCTTCCTGCTGGTGCAGGGCTACCCGCTGGCCAAGACCGGCCAGACCTGGGGCAAGAAGCTGCTGTGGATCCGCATCGCCGACCTGGACGGTGGGCAGCCGCCGTTCTGGCGCCTGATCGTGCTGCGCTATCTGTCGACCCAGGCGATCTCGCTGGTGCCGATCGTGGGCGGCATCTACGCCCTGGTGGACGCGCTGTTCATCTTCCGCCAGGACAAGCGCTGCCTGCACGACCTGATCGCCGGCACCCGCGTGGTCAACGTCCGCCGCTGAGCCAGCGGTCGCGACGCAGTAGCGGGGTGGGGATCGCCCAGGCGAATCCCCACTCCCAAATCCCCAATCCCGGCTCCACCTACTTGCCGCGGCCGAACAGCATGCCCACGCCGACCGCGACCAGGATCGCCGGCCACCAGGTGGCGATCAGCCGGCCCAGGCTCAAGTTGGTCCAGCCCAGGTTGTTGGCCAGGAACACCAGGCCGATCACGATCAGCACGATGGCGGCGATCACATTGGATTTCATGGAGGCGCGGCTTCCGTAAAAAGGGCGCCTATCGTAGCCGCTGGCGCCACGCCGCAACACGCGCCTGCAACTCCTCGGCCGGCAGGCGCTGTGCGGTGCCGCTGCCCCACACCGGGCCGGGCCACGCCGCATCGTCCGGGTGCCGCCCCAGCACGTGCACGTGCAGTTGCCGCACCACGTTGCCCAGCGCGCCGATGTTGAGCTTGTGCACGCCCGGCTGCTGCCGCAGCAACTGCGAGAGCTGGTTGATCTCGGCCAGCAGCAGGCGCTGCTGGCCGCCGTCCAGGTCGATCCACTCGCTGGCCTCGGCCACCCGCGGTACCAGCAGCAGCCAGGGGAAGCGCGCGTCGTCCATCAGCCGCACCTGCGACAGCGGCCCGTCGGCGACGAACGCGCTGTCGGCCTGCAGCCGCGGGTCGAGGACGAAGTCGGCCACGCCGCGGCTCAGCCCAGGTGCTCGGCGAGGAACGCCAGGCTGCGTTCGCGGGCGAGCTCGGCGCTGTCGGCGTCGTAGTGGTTCGGGTCCACGTGGCGGTCGAAGCCGTGGCCGGCCGGGTACACGAAGGTCTGCATCTGCGGCAGCTTTTCGCGGTGCTGCTGGATCGACTCGGCCGGGATGCTGCCGTCCTGCGCGCCGAAGTGGAACAGCACCGGCGCCTTCGGCGTTTCGTCCAGGAACTGGGTGTTGCGGCCGCCGTAGTAGCTCACCGAGGGCAGGTCCAGGCGTAGCGCCGACAGCAGCGCGACGCTGCCGCCCCAGCAATAGCCGAGGGTGCCGACCTTGCCGGCCGGCGCCAGCGCCTGCGCGGCCGCCTGCACGATGTCCAGGGCGCGGTCGAAGCCGAGCGCGCCGACCAGCTCCAGGCCCTTGCGCACGCCGTCCTGGTCGTAGGCCAGCTGCGCGTCCTTCTCGACCGGATCGAACAGTGCCGGCGCCAGCACCTCATAGCCGTGGGCGGCGTAGCGGTCGGCGACCTCGCGGATGTAGTCGGTCACCCCGAAGATCTCCTGGATGACGACCAGGCCGCCGCGCGGCGCGCCCTCGGGCAGGGCGTGCCAGGCGGAAACCTGGCCGTGAGCGGTGTCGAGGGTAGTCCAGTGGCCCATGCGGGGAATCCTGTGGAGTGGGGGAAGCGGCGGATTATCCATGGCCCAGGCTAAGCCGGGGTGAGCGGGCGCACACCGGCCGGGCCGCGTCGGCGGCCCCGGCCCGGTATACTTCGCGCGCTGTATTTCTCCCAGGCCCCCGGACCCCGGCCCCAATGTCTCTCGCGACCCCCAAAGTCGGCTTCGTCAGCCTCGGCTGCCCAAAAGCAAGTCTATTTATACCTGTTGGCGGGCGGTGCTGTAAGCGTGTCGCTGAGCATTCGTAGCGCTCTGACGAGCTGATTGCCGACGGGCTTGACGGCTTTTTGTGATTGCTCAAACGCGATAAGAAATGGTGCCGCTGGTGTTGGTTTTTCGCCTAGAAACCCTATCGCAGAGTAGTGGGCCTGGCGGGTCGCTTCCCTGCTAAAGGTTGAGTCGTTCTCGAACATTTCCCCATAGCCGAATCGGGCTTCCAGGGCGTTGAGGCGGGTCGTATCTTCGGAGTGGTCGCGCCCACAGGCATGCCGAAACAGTAGCCTTAGGGCTCAACCTGGAGATCAATCGCTCCCTCCAGCAGTCGCAGTTGCAGAAGCGTGATGCCTGCGCCCTCACGAGTGCACGAATGTCAGCCTGCAAGGCGCGAAGGTGGGCGCTCGATAGCTACGCAGACCGGCGTTTCCAGTCACGAGGGATAAGGCCCTCGCCCGACGCTTTGGTCCAGCGCTCCTTCGTCGCTGACACGTAGCGAGGATCCGACGGAAAGTAGGCATGCTCCAGCAGGAGTACTTGCAAGCCGCTGCGTGCTTCAACCTCTTTGAATAGGAAGTCGATGTGCTGTCGCATGGCCACATAGTCCTCGTCATCAGAAATCGAGATCTCATCCGGTCGGGACTCATCTAAGTCAGCGTCGACCTCGGCGACATCCTCATCCCCGTCGTCGTTAACTTTATCGGCATCCCGATCCTGATTGGGGAAGTAGGGCCGGCTGAGCTGGTCAAGGACGATGACACCTGGTACGGGCCTTCGCTCGGTCTCGAAGTGTCTTTGCAGTCCAAACGCCAGCGCGACGTGAACTGCCAGCCAATTTTGATCCGAACCTAGATCCGCCATCGAGAGCACCGCACGTTCAGGTACGGCCTCAATGACAGAGATGGAAGGCTCGCGAGCCGAGAAGATAAGTTCTGCATCAACACAGGGCTCAACCTTTGGCAACTTTGAGAAAACCTCGGAGGCGTACCGTGAGACGGCCGCTTCGGCCCGACGCATGCGGATTCGTCGGCTGTCAGCGTCAACCTTCGCTTCTAGTTCGGCAATTTCATCTCGCTGCTTAGTTAGGTCCTTGGATGGTTTCAGAAGCTGGTCGTCAACGGTTTCAAGGAAGTATGTCGCTTTGCCGCGGAAGAAGGATTGGAACTGAGCAAGGTCGGCAAATTGCTTGGCCTCAGCAATCTGGCTCAGCGCGGACGCGACTCCAGCATCGAGTTCCCTTAGCAGTCCGCTGAGCTCTTCAATTCGCTTCCTCAACTGATCCGACGCCTCGCCGATCTGTGGCCTGAGACGCCCGACTGCGCTCGTCTCAGCACGAATTGTCTCGAGTGATTGCCTCATGGCGACGGCGATCTCGGCGCCAGCGTCCGTTTCGGAGTCGCAGACTGGACACTTCCTGGGCACGTCCATCAGATGGAGGTGCTCGGCAATCCGGAGCTTCTGGTACTGGGTTCCTACTGCAGCTTCGTAGTCCAACGATTCCTGTTCAGTGATGGCCAGCGCTCGAAGCTTGCGTTTTGTCTGGTTCAACTCCTTCAGTGTGGCTTGGCGGCGCTCCTGCAGTGAGTCAAGCTGGTCAGCCCCTGGGTACTGCAGCGGTCGAGCTGCTGGCGAAGCTGCCCTACGTAACATGGTGATAAGGATGGCTTCGTCAGCTTCTTCGGGCGTACGCTCAATGAGTCCAAGTTGCTGCGCTTCACCCAGCAGTATCCGAGATCTCTGCTTTAGCAAGCTGTCCTTTGCGACACGGGCTTCTTCACGAGCAGTGTCGATCTCCAGAGCTCTGCGTGCCTGTCGAAGGCGACGCTCGGCCGCCGCCGTTGACCCAGTCACCACGCCCAAGAAGTAGGGCATCGTCGAGATGATGGGCGGGGCTTTGCGGTTGTCGTCAAGCCCGTGAAGCAGCACCGTCTCGCTATCGATCACCTCCTTCGTGACGAACATGTATGGCGTGAACTGGCGAACTGACGGTCTGTCAAGTGAATTTCTTTCGGGCTGCTCAGAGTCTTCTGCGGGCATCGTCTCAATGCCGAAGGCCTCTCCCAATCTGGTCTTGCTGACTGCAACCAGTCCTCTGCCTTCAAACTCCTCCACAGAGTGAGGAACCTTTAGGTTTCTTCCCGTAGTCACATACATGTAGGAATTTGGTGCCTTGCCGACAAGCGGGACTTGGCGGCACGAGATCATCTCGTCGGCACCTCTTATCCACTTTACTCCCACAGCGACGCAGCGGCGCCTCACATAGACGGGAAGCTGGCACTTTGACGATCCCAGGCAATAGTCCAATGCTTTGATGATCGCCGACTTGCCCGTTCCAGATGCGCCAGTGATGATGTTCACACGGTCAGCATCCAATTCGATGATTCGGAAAGCGCCTTCCTCACCGATGAAGAAGACGCTGGCGATGTTCCATCGTTTCATACGGAAACTCCTAATACTTCCAAGACGGACCTGGGCGAGCCCATGCCGGCCATCCAAGTCCCCAGCAGGCGTGCCCGCTTAAATGAAGCACCAGTCAGGCCGGTTGTCACTGCTGCAGGTAACGTTTTTCGAGTACTCTCAACGCTGCCGTCCGCTGTGAGTTTGAAGATGCCGGCGATGCAGCCAAAGCGAATGGCGATGGTCGTGATTTCTAGCGTCGAGTTGACCTTCTTTGCCAAGTCGACTGAAATCGTAGGGTTTCGGCTCATCCATAGGGTGAGCCCTGTCTCATGGTTACAGCCATCAAAGGTTGGCGCCAAGTCTTCCGAAATTGCTAGGGGTACGACTAGGTAGACCAATGCGACTGCCGGGCGAACGTCAGGCCGTGCCGCTTGGTAGGATAAGCAAAACTGTGTTAGCACCGCGCCGCAGAATGCTGGATTTGTCTCGGCGAAGACATCGCGAGCAGCGATCATGCACAGCCCTTCAATAAAGTCACGTAGTCAGGGTGCCATCCAACGCTTTGCTCAACCGCTAACACTTGATAGCTGCCGCGCACGTAGTAGGAGGAGTTCCAGTTTTGAGCGAAAGGATCGACTTCCCTGTGGGCTTGGAAGAATGACCACTTAAAGATCCCCAACCCAGCAGCGCGCTTCTCGTCTTCCGCGGCCAAATGATGCTGCTCGGCCATCGGCTTGTGTCGGTATCTCCATTCCTGCACCAGATATTTGTCGTATCGATCGATACGTACGGCCATGTCCATTCGCTCAGTCATCCATTTGTGGCGCTGGGACCTTGCCTTCCATTCTTCGTGTTGCGCTGACTGAATCTCTGACATAGTGCAGCCCACGAGTTCTAGCTGCGTGGCGATCATTGACGGCGGATTGTGGTCATCGGGTGGGAACTGGAACTGAAAGTCGGCGAGCAGTTCTTCGCGTGCCAGTTCGCCGGCAATCTCGAGCAATCGCTGCAGGACCTCAAGTCTGGTGATGAATCGCTCCCTCTTGCCGCAGAACGAGTAAACGATCTGCAGGTCCCACCACTCCACGAGGCGCTGCGAAATTGCTTCACGCTGGTCCGGAGGGAAGTTCGTAAGCGCGCTAGTGATGTCGAGTTGAATTTTATTGATGTCGTGCGCAGCAGGTTGGATTGTCGCCCTCGATAGGAGCTTGTTGCGGGTCGTCTCCGGGAGAGCGAGAAAGGCAGAACAGCCTGGTAGTCTCTCGACGTGCGGCAAGGGGTTCTTGCCACTTGCCTCAGCTGCAGCGTGCTCATCTATCACTCGTTTGGCCTCTGCTTCCAGACATTTCAAGAGATCGCTGCGTGAGCTCTTTTCATCAAGCAGAGGCGCTAGGACGCTCCCCGGCGGCAAAGGCGCCACAGTGACGAGTTGGAAGCGCGTATCGTCAAGGCTTAGCTTCGGTAGCACGTCGATCCATGCTCTGAGTGTCTTCCAGAGGGCCACGGAGGCAAGGCTCACTCCCTTCGGCTTTTTGCTCAGGGAGTGCTTGAGCTGAACCAGTAGCGATTTTCCGTTTAGGACAATCTCCACATCGTCTAAACGCTCCAAACACACAGTGGCGTCGTCTTCAACAGCTTTGACAGCGGCTAGCAGTCCATATAGCGATTGATAGTAAAACCCCAAAGCCGCATCGATAGCGGAGTGATCATTTCCTGTGATCTTAGTCCCAGAACTCATGTCTTCCCCCTGACACGACGCCCTCTCAACGTGGGGCATGCTATTTGAGCATACCTTAATGAATCGTCCCGGGATTCCAAGAGGCTGTTTGGTTTAAGTCAGACCACGGCCTCGATGTTCTGAATGGCGAGTTGCCAGTAGCAGTTTGCCTCGGCTTCTGCTACGGGGATACACCCGATGGCTTCGCCCTAGAAGTACTCCCACCAACCCCGAGATGGAACTGCTCGCTCGATGTCAAGACGCCTGCTGCCGTAGGAGTGGTCATGGCTGCTCCGCTCCTAGTTTTGCCTGGAGCGCTTTCTGCTCATCCTCATCAATGCTTTCCAGACGGGCATAGCGTGCCTTCCTGCGTGCTGCCATCGTCGGATACCACCCGGTAGGGCACCCCGGGGACTGGCATTAGCCATTCGTCATGGAGGTTCAGTTCCATGAAGAGTGGCTCTTGTTTCAGAGTCCTCTACCGGCAGGGGCACTCAAAGTTTGGGCGCTTCTTGATTGGTGTCCCACAGCCAGAAGGTTTCGCCATAGGCACTGCCTTCTATGGCCGGCATGACCTCTCCGGCCTTGAAATAGCGGCGGCTGCCGGTTTTGGCTGGGGTGTGCCACCAGCCGGCCTGGGGGCAGGGCTGGCCGCCGGGCACACGACCCGCGCTGCCTTGGAGCCCGAGGGCCGAGGCGCCAGGCTTGAGGCGTGCAATCGAGTCGTTGGCGCGTGCCCAATCCGCCAAATCCTTGGGATAAAGAATGTGGTCGCGGAAACTGCTGTCGTCGATGCCGTTGATGACACAGATGGCGGCGGCCTCGAAGGACCAGTAGCCGTAGTAGGGCATGTACTGCCCCTCGACGCCCTTTAGATGACCGTCATGCCAAGGGGCACCCTCGAAGCTCTTGTACCAGCCGTCCAGGTACTCTTTGATCTTCTTGCTTGCCTCAATCGGTTCTTCGTCCAGATAAAGCGCGTCGATCAGTGGATCGTATGGCTTGGTGTGGAAGTATTCCCCGGTTTCACTGGAGTCAGGCAGCGCGGGGTCAATCAAAAATTCATAGAGCAAATCGGTGTGACGATAGCTTTGGGTCCATTTCGCAACCTTTCTTAGGGCATCGCCATCACCTAGCAAGACGCCCAGGCTCACAACATCCAGTGCAAGTTGGAAATGGTAAAAATATTCGAATTCTAATGGCGTGCCATCGTTGCGGAGATCCTCCCCGGATTCTAGGGCTAGAGCCCTTATGTATTCGCGGTAGGCATCGTGCCAATTGCCAAGCGCCTGAATGACTTCGGTGTAGATTGGGCTGATTTCCTTTATGGGCCGGCCTGCTGTGTAATGAATTCTGAGGAGATTGAGCGTGTCTTTGAAGATTCCGCCTTCACCATAGGGGTCTAAGTCGCCAAGTGATTTTTGCTCTTGAATCGACTTTTTAAGTTCTTCCGTAAGGAATGCAAGCGCTTTAAGGTTGAGTTTGTAGTATTCAAGACTCAAAAACTTCTGCCTGCGTTTGGTGCGAAATTCTTCTGCAGTCATTTTTTTTCCTGTTTGGCTGGCTCTGGTTATCTTGGGCGAGGGGGCGGCTGTTTTTGTTTTTTGTGGTTGGTACTTCATTGGGGCTCTTCGTGATGTTGGTGGGGCGAGCCTTCTCTCTTGCTTTGGCTACGGCGTCAATATCAGTGTTGGCCCATTCCCGAGTAATGCCGTGAGTAGGGTGGGGGTGTAATTCCGTTACCGATTTGTTGGAGGTGTAAAGCTCTGTGAGCGCTTGTGCATGATCGAGAGCCCCATCGGATTCAAAGTTGATGAGCAGAACGCGGCGGGTGCAACGTTTACTCCGCAAGGCCGCTGTGGCTGACAGTCCGACTTTTTCTCCTGGAGCCCGGTCAGCCACCCACTCCCTAGACATTTGCACCATCCGAAATTCCACCCCCCGCTTGTCGCTGCTATCACTGAGCAGGTAATGCAGCAGTTCCTGGCTGGGGTTCAATCCCGAGACTTTCAGTATCGCGCCTTTGCCGGTGAGGAATTTCCCCAGGCGATAGGCGGCAGCGATGCTCTCCCGGGCCTTGGCCTCCGTGACGGGGTAGCTTTGCCCATGCTGCCAGACCGCATCGATGCCTGCGTGGTTGAGCTTCGGCAGGTCGGCCTCGCTGAGGTTGACGGGACGCTGGTCCACATTGAGCTTTCTGATGTGCTCGGGTGCCCAATGATCGCTGGGTTGATCGTGCGGCCAGTGGCCGCCCAGCCGCTTGAGTTCGTGGTAATCGGCCATGTGCTCGCCGATCAGTCCCTTTTGCCGCTTGGCGATGTTCTGGTAGGCCTTGCGCGTGACCTGCACGGCAGCGTGAAGGGGGCCGCCGCCTTTGCGGGCATCGGCTTCTGCCCGGCCGCCGACTTTCTTCGCCGGCTGGCGGGCGGGGATATGGCCGCGGGGCTGGATGTCCGCCGCGTTGTGCCCGGTGCGCGTCCGCGTGCCGGGTGTGGCCGAGGCCATGGCCGCGCGTTGGCCCACGGCCATGACCACAGCGGCTGCCTGCTCGCCCAGCAGGTCTTCGAGGAATTCCCGGATCTCCTTGCTGGCCCGCTCCAGCTGCGCCTTGATCTGCGTGCGCAGCTTTCGCATGCCCGGCAGCAGGTCACGTGCCAGTTGCTGCACGGAGTCGGGAATGAGCCAATCTTTCCAGCCGCTGGCGGTGGCCATGAACTCCATGAGTTCGATACATGCCCCCATCGCCGTATCGACTTCCGAGATGGCTGCCTGGGTCCTGGGGCCCCATTTGCCCAGCAACTCCTGGCGCACCCATCGGATGGCTCCTCCTTTGCCCAGACCCAGCAAGCCTTCCACGGCCTGCAAGCCGCTGTGGACGGTGCCCTTGGCGGCGCGGCGTTCCCGCCACAGGGGCTTGAACACCGTCTTGAAGGCGCTGCCCACTTCCGGAATGGCCCCGAATGCCGCGAATCCCAGATTGACGAGTTCATCGGTCCCGGCTTTGTTGAAGCCCCCGCGCTGGCAGCCCGGGAGGCTGGGGCAGGGCGAGTGGCAAGGCTTGCTGTGATCTCAGAGCGTGGGCGCTTCTTGATTGGTGTCCCAGAGCCAGAAAGTCTCACCGTAGGCGCTGCCTTCGATGACGGGCATGACTTCGCCGGCCTTGAAGTAGCGGCGGCTGCCGGTTTTGGCTGGTCCTGGGGGGCCATGGGCACGCTGCTACAGGATGGCCGTGGCCTTGGTGAGCAGCCAGATGCCGACGACCAGCAGCATCGCGCCCACGGCCACGGTCAGGCCGAACTGGCCCCAGGTGGCGCGGCCGGTGTGGATTTCCGAGTAGCGCGTGTAGGCGTGATAGCAGACGCCGACGAACATGGAAGCCACGACGAGCAGCGCGACGAGCAGCGCGACGATCAGCACGATGTCGTAGCCATAGTTCTGCAGCGTCTGCAGGATGCCCTTGCCGGCTCCGCGCGACGGGTCTTCCATCGTGGGCAGGCCGACCGCGAACGCGGGTGTCGCTATCGCCAGCAGGGTGGCCGTCGCGAGGATGGGAACGGTGCGCGTGGCGCGACGTCGGGGGAGGGTGGATGCTTGCATGGCAGGTCCTCGGTTCATCGGATTTCTCGGGAAAGGCGGGATTAGCGGGAAAGCAGCAGGAAGGTCAGCACGAGGTACAGCGCGAGGAAGCGGACAACCACCGCGAGAAACTGGCGCTGCGACAAGCGCTGCTCGGCCCAGCCCGCGTAGGCGGCGCGCATGGCCCACACGCCCCAGAGCAGCAGCACGGCGAACACGAAACCCAGCACGACATCGGCGACGGCCGAGGCCGGGAACCCGCCGTTGGCCTGGAAGGCAGCGAGCCGGTCCGCGGTCGCGGTCATCGCCGCTGCTCCGCAGGTGCCGGTCTCGGCGCGCTGTCGCGCGTGTACTGGCCTGCCAGTGCGGACGGGTCGCGCGGCTGCGCGCGCACCGGGACCAGATAGCTGGCGACGCCCGGCTGCATGCGGCGCACGTCGTCGTGCAGGCGCGCGTAGTCGAAGTGGTATCGGGACGGTTCGGGGGCAGCGGCAGGAGCTGCCGTGGCGGCGAGCCGGTCTGCCTGGTCGAGCAGACGCTGTGCCCCTGCCAACCGCTCGCGTTCAAGGGCGCCGTCGGCCCGAGCCGATGTCGTGCCGCAAAGAAGTGCCACGGCCAGCACGCCGGACAGGGGGAGGCGAGGGGATGCGGCGTGGCTGGCCGTGGCACGCGAGGTCATGTCGGTCTCCTTGCTGTGGGGAGACTCGATGCTGCGCAGGCGCACGGATGGGCGCCGCCATCAATGAGGACGTGGCTTACACCGCATTGAGGGTCATGACGCGATGTGCTGGTTGCGCGTTCCTGGATGTTGCACCAAGGAATCCTGAGGCAGCATGCATTCGCGGTCGGGATGTGCTGCACCGAAGGGTCAGGGCTTCTGACCCTGCCGGTGAATGCCTCGGGGCGATTGGTGGGAGCCGAGCCGGATGGGAAGACGTTTTAGGGGTCTACCGTTATCACGTGAATAACGAATGTGTTGCCCATGCCATCCGACCTCGATAGCGTCGGAAATCTAGGGAAAAAGGACGCTGGAATGCAAGCTCTGTGTCGTTTGACACAGGCATCCGCGACAAGAAAAATACATGGAGCTGCCCTTCAGGAACAAAATTCAAGGAGGATCAAACGATGAGATACACGTGGCTTTTCGTCGCAGCCTGCGCAATAGCGCTGTCCAGTACTGCCCAGGCCCAGGATGCCAAGCCTTTGGACCAGTTGGAGGTCATCTCCCGCAGCTACGCAAAGGACAATCACGTGGCTGAAGCGGAAGCCTCGCGGCGCCTGGAGCTCAGGCAGGTGCTTGCCCGGTCGGAGATCGAGGCTTTCAAAGCGGACTACGCCGACCGTCTCGATACCTCGTATTGGGACGATAGCCGCGACGGGTTCAAGCTCGTGCTGCGACTCAAGCAGGGTCCGCTACCCGCTATCCATGAGTTGTCCACGGCGCACGGAACCATCCCGGTGAAGTTCACGCTGGTGTCCGGCAAGACGCTGGACGAGATCAGCGCCATCCTGGCGTCGAACCAAGCACACCTACAGGAGCAGGTGCCCGGCTTGCAGGGCACTGGTATCGATGAGGTGGATGCTGCGATCGTGCTTTATGTGTTCGTCCCTGCGGAGGAGCAAGCTGCCTACGAAGCCGAGAACGCAACGCTGAGTCGTCAGCTCGGCGTGCCTGTCAGGTTCAAGTTCCTGCCGGGCCCCATGGAATCAGAACCACAAGAGTCGCCCGAGCCATCGTCCAGCTCAACGCTGCCGACACAGAGTGCGCCAATGGCAACGACCCAGTCCCCCTATGTGCGGGGCGGCTCGCAGATCCTCAATCTGGACAACGAGCACCAGTGCACCGGCGGCTTCATCGTGCGGAACAAAGACAACACCAAGTGGGGCTTGGTCACCGCGGCGCACTGTGGCAAGAACCTCATGTACGGCAACTGGTCGGATGCGTCGAGCGGCGCACAGGTCACTGCGAAGCTGACTTACGAGGACCGGCTTTTCGACGCGACACACGACTTGGCATGGTTTTCTTTCCCAGTTCTGGGCTACCGCCCACTTGGAGAAGTCTTTGCGAGGGACACCTGTTCCAGTTGCGGCGTGGCGATCCTCTCCGCCGCAGCCGCCGTAGCTGGAGATCGGGTATGCCACAGGGGCTTGCAGACCGGTTGGACGTGCGGCGTCGTGTCGAGTAGCACGGCGAGCTTTAGCAGTAAGGAGTGCAACGGACAGGTCTGTGACCCCCTGGCCTACAAGGTGGTAGTGGGGGACGACTTGGCGTGCTTTCGTGGTGACAGTGGCGGGCCGGTCCACTATGGAAATATTGCCTACGGCATCGTCAAAAGCGCTTCCTATGCGGGCGTCGAACCTGGCCGGTGCGGCGCGCTGGTTTTCAGTCCGATTGGCAAGATCGTGGACCTGGGCCTACGGCTTTACTGATTCCGGTATGCCGCACGTCTACCGGCTCTACCACTAGGCTGTATCGACATTCATTTCAGCCACATTGGGAT
>NZ_AQOK01000112.1:0-1823 GCF_000364645.1 Xanthomonas sp. SHU 308
TGGCCGCCGCTTCGGAAGGGAACCCGGTAAATCAAAAGCCGGAGCAACAGCCGAAGCCAAAGCCAAAGCCAAAGCACGGCAACAGCAACTTCTAACGCTGAAGCTGCTCCGGCTGAACACCTACGACGCAACTCTTGCGCACGTCTGCGCACCGCAAGCGCGACACCTCTAACCTTCTCCAGGCACCCGACCATGGCCACCCCCGACCTGCCGACCTTCGACAAGATCCTCATCGCCAATCGCGGCGAGATCGCCTGCCGGGTGATCGCCACCTGCCGCAAGCTCGGCATCGCCACCGTGGCCGTGTATTCCGATGCCGACCGCGACGCGCGCCACGTGCGCCTGGCCGACGAGGCCGTGTACATCGGCGCCGCGCCAGCGCGCGAGAGTTACCTGCGCAGCGAGCGCATCCTCGAGGCCGCGCAACGCAGCGGGGCGCAGGCCATCCATCCCGGGTACGGCTTCCTGTCCGAGAACGCCGAGTTCGCCGAAGCCTGCGCCGCGCGCGGGCTGGTGTTCATCGGGCCGCCGCCGGCGGCGATCCGCGCCATGGGCGACAAGAGTGCGGCCAAGGCGCTGATGCAGGCCGCCGGGGTGCCGCTGACGCCGGGTTACCACGGCGAGCAACAAGACCCGGATTTCCTGCGCGCACAGGCCGCGGCCATCGGCTACCCGGTGCTGATCAAGGCCAGCGCCGGTGGTGGCGGCAAGGGCATGCGTCGGGTCGATCGCGATGAGGACTTTGCCGCCGCGCTCGCTGCCTGCCAGCGCGAGGCGCAGGCCGCGTTCGGCAATGCGCACGTCCTGGTGGAGAAGTACGTGCTGCGGCCGCGGCACATCGAGATCCAGGTGTTCGGCGACACGCGCGGCGAACTGGTCTACCTGTTCGAACGCGACTGCTCGGTGCAGCGCCGCCACCAGAAGGTGCTGGAGGAAGCCCCCGCGCCAGGCATGGACGCGACGCGACGTGCGGCGATGGGCCAGGCCGCGGTGGAGGCGGCGCGTGCGGTGGGCTACGTCGGCGCCGGCACCGTGGAGTTCATCGTCGCGCCCGATGGCGCGTTCTACTTCATGGAAATGAACACCCGCCTGCAGGTGGAGCATCCGGTCACCGAGTGCATCACCGGCACCGACCTGGTGGAGTGGCAGTTACGCGTGGCCGCCGGGCAGCCGCTGCCGCAGCGCCAGCACGAACTGGCGATCCACGGCCATGCGCTGGAAGCGCGGCTGTACGCCGAAGACCCGGCGCGCGGGTTCCTGCCCTCGATCGGCACGCTGCAGCATCTGCGCCTGCCCGCCGCCGATGCGCATACCCGGGTCGATGCCGGTGTCGAACAGGGCGACGTGATCGGCCCGCACTACGATCCGATGATCGCCAAGCTGATCGTCTGGGACGTGACACGCGAGCGCGCGCTGCGGCGCATGCAGGCGGCGCTGGCGGCGTGCCAGGTGGTCGGCGTGTCGACCAATGCCGCGTTCCTGCAGCGCCTGGTCGGCACCAGCGCGTTCGCGCAGGCGGACCTGGACACCGCGCTGATCGAGCGCGAGCACGCGGCGCTGTTCGACACCCCCGTCCCGGCCACCGACGCGCTGTGGAGCCTGGCGGCGCTGGCCTGGCAACTGCACGAGCACGCGCCGGCGGCGCAGACTGCCGATCCGCACTCGCCGTGGGACCTGCGCGACGGCTGGCGGCTGGGCGCGCCGGCGCCGCGTGCGCTGACCCTGCAGCACGGCGAAACGCAACGCACGTTGCAGCTGACCACGCATGCCGGCGGCTGGCGGATCCACGCCGCGCCGGCGCAGGAGCCGCTCGAGGCGAGCGG
>NZ_AQOK01000113.1:0-7820 GCF_000364645.1 Xanthomonas sp. SHU 308
TGCGCGACGGGCGCCTGTCCGCGTTTCTCGGCACACAGCGGGTGCAGGCCGATGCGGTGTTCGCCGGCACGCAGCTGCACCTGTTCGTCGACGGCCACGGCTATTTGTTCGAACGCCACGACCCGGTGGCCGAGGCCGACCAGCCGGCGGTGGAAGGCGGTGGCCTGACCGCGCCGATGCCGGGGCGCATCGTCGCCCTGCTGGTCGCGCCCGGCACCCAGGTGCGCCGCGGCACGCCGCTGCTGGTGCTGGAGGCGATGAAGATGGAGCACACCCTGCAGGCACCGGCCGATGGCACCGTGCAGGGCTTTCGCGTGCGCGAGGGCGAGCTGGTCGGCGACGGCGTGGCGCTGCTGGATTTCGAAGCGGCCTGAGCGCCGCCGCCCGCCAAGCCGCGGTCGCCAAGGCCGCGGCTTGGCGTCACACTCGGCGCTGGTCCATCGTCCTGCCCACGCCATGAAACTCACCGCCCACGTTCTCGACGGCCACACCCTCGACGTGCGCCCGGCGCCGCGCGAGCGGCCGTGGATGGACCAGACCGCCGAGCGCTACGCCTACCGCTGCCTGCCGCTGGACATCGCCAACGCGCATGGCTGGGAACTGCTGTGCCAGAGCGCGTTCGAGGCCGAGTGGAACGGCGGCAACGCGCTCGACGACCTGCGCGTGCAACCGGCACCTGGGACGCACGCGCCGGCGGTCAGCCACTTCGGCTATGGCGTGCTCACCTTCCACGTGCCGTGCCTGTTCCGCACCGAGGCCGGCGTGGACCTGTACGTCACTGCGCCGGTGAATCGGCCCAAGGACGGCATCGCCGGGCTCACCGGGCTGATCGAGACCGACTGGAGTCCGTACACCTTCACCATGAACTGGCAGTTCACCCGGCCCGGCCGGGTCCGGTTCGAGGCCGGCGAGCCGTTCTGCCACTTCTTCCCGGTGCAGCGACGGGTGCTGGCCGAGACCGAGCCGCGCTGGCAGCCGTTGTCGCAGACGCCGGAGCTGGAGCGCGAACACCAAGCGTGGATGCGCAGCCGTGGCCAGTTCCTGCACGATCTGAAACAGCCCGATTCCGACGCCAGCCGCGAAGGCTGGCAGCGCAGTTATTTCCGCGGACCGGTGCCGGGGCAGTGCCCGGCCGGCGTGGAACACCGGGTGAAACTGCGGCTGGCGCCGTTCACCCGCGACGAAGATGGCTGAAATCGCGCCTACGCACCCCCGAGGTGTGGCATCGACCGCATAAGTCACTAGCTAACTTGGCGCATGCAGCCGCGTGCGGAGAAAGACATCGAAGTCGACCCGCCAGGCCACACCGGTGTTCGATGAAAACGTCAACTGGCATGCGGCCATTTGGCCGGCCGGCCTGCCCGGATGTAATCGAGGTATTCGGACTGTACGACGCCTGCATTCACCCAGCGGCCGGTATCGGCCGCCAGTGCTGCATGTGCATAGGCAAGCGCGCCTTGCGGATCGGCGAATGTGGCTACCGGCGCTTCCGGCCCGTCTGGTTCGAGGCACGGGAAGTCGTACAGATCCAGATAGAGCTCGCTGCCGATATCCTCGACGTCGTGCACCCAGATCTGTATCACTCCTTTGCAGGGGCGCAGCTCGAGGTGACGAATGCACTGCTTGCCCTGGTCACTGCGGCCAAGGAACTGCTCCACTGACTTTCCACGACGAAACGCCGCGGGAATATCGATCGCTGCAAGATATCGCACGTTGGATTGGCACCCAGTCTGAGCCTCATTGGAAAGGATAGCGGCTTACGAAAGCCGACCATGCCCCCTAATGGCACCACTGCCGTTCGCACGGCACGCCGTCGTGGTTGCCGTCCATCTCCACACCCGGGCAGTGCTGCAGGAAGTACACCGCTTCGTCGCACGAGGTCATCTGCGCGCAGTGCGTGCGGCCGTCGCAGTGGAAGGCAGGCGCCGTCGTGGGCGCGGTGGGCGCTGACGACACCGGCGCCGAGGGTGCCGCAGGGCTTGCCTGCGGTACCGCCACGAAGCGCAGCGCCGCATAGGCCGCGATCGCGAGCACCGCCAGCAGCACCAGCACGCCGAGCCAGAGACCGCGACGCGGACGCGGTGCCGCACGCGCGGGCGATGCAGGCGCTCGACCGGGACGCATCACCCGCAAGGCCCGCGGCCGTCCCTGCGCGTCGTGCTCCAGGTCGAAGGAGATCAGTTCGCCCACCCGCGGGGGAACGCCGTCGGCAGGAAACGCCGCGCGTTGCACCTCGGCTTCGGTCTCACGATGGGCAAGGCGCACCCGGCCGCAGCCGCGCTCCTCGCTCCACTGAATCAAGGTCCCGTGCGTGCGCATGGCGTCACCGCAAGAAAGTGCATCGCCGCGGTGGACGCCGCCGTGCCCGGTGCGTCCACCGTCCCCACCGCACCTGCTACCGCCAGGCGCGGCCCCGCGTGCAGCATGCCATGGCTGTGGCCTGCGTGCCGACCGGCCACCTGCTGCAGGCGCGGTCGCGCGACGGCCGGTCAGCCACGCGCCGCGGCGACGCCGGCGGTCGCAACTGTCTACCACCGGCGGCGCGGCGCTCGCTAGAGTCCGAAGCGTCGAGCAACGCCGACGCCCGCTCCCACGCGCGGTTGGCGATCGACGCGCAACCCGGCATCGCGGCCGCCGCAGGGCGCCGCCCCCGCAGCATTCGTCCCCCGATGCTGCCCTGCCGGGCCCGCGCGTTTCCCCCACGCTCGACGCGACAACCGTCTTCAACGCAGTTGCCTTCCACACGGGGTCAGGAGAGCGACATGGACATGTCTTCGGTCCGCTAGGCCGTTTCACGCATCTACAACAGCGCCGCCGCGTCTCCACGGTGGCGGTGGATGCTGCACTTCCCATCGCGTCTCTCGCTTCGTCTGCGCGCAAGCGGATGCGTACGCCCGTGCCTGCGCGCGGCCCTGGGGCGACGGGACTCCTTTCACCGCGGCCGCGCAGCAGCACGGGCGTGCGGCCGGTCCGGGGCCAGGGGATGTCCGGACACAGGACGCGGCATCGCCCGCTCGCACCGACGCACACGACCGGAGGTCCATCATGCAACTGCCCCATCCGCGCATTCTCGCCATCGCCACCGTGCTGACCCTTGCCAGCGGCGCCGCCTCCGCCGGGCGCTTTCCGGATTTCGGCTACGCGCCGCCCTCTACGTACAAGGGGCCGCTGTTCCAGCTCAGCCAGGACTATCCGCAGCAACCGCCCAGCGGCCCGTTGCCGGCGTTCTTCCAGAAGCTGCCCAAGCCGCTGAGCAACAACTTCGAAGCCTGGCGCGGCTACGCCGATGCCGTGAAGGCCTACTGCCTGGAAGGCAACGTCGAAAGCGACTGGTACGTGCAGAACAACAAGGTGCGGCGCTGGTATCACGCGCCCTGGCAGCACTAAGGCCCGCTCGGACGCGAAGGCGTGCATGGGCTGACCAAGGAAGCGCAGATCCAGGTCAAGCAACTGGCGCCGACCCAGCTCACCACCGGCCAGACCTTCGCGGTCGGCATCTACAACGATGTCGGCGCCTACACCTTCGGCCAGGTGTGGAAGGATCCGCAGAACCCGGATCCGAGCTTCACCACCAAGCCCAACACCTTCCGCGACGGCACCGTGGTGTGCAAGGCGCTGTTCGCAGACGTGGACCTGAGCCAGGTGCCGTTCCTGCAGAACCCGGTGCTGTGGAACGCCTGGGTCACCAACAGCTTCAAGTCCGCCGACCGCGCGTTCAAGCAGGTGGCGCTGATCCAGATGGATTTCGCCGTGCGCGACAGCCGCGTGCCCGGCACCGGCTGGATCTTCGGCACCTTCCAGTACAACGGCGCGGTCAGCGGCAAGCCCGGCTGGCAGAACCTGGTGCCGGTGGGCGTGATGTTCGGCAGCGATCCACAGAACACCGGCGACGACTACACCAACAAGCAGCCGACCCAGACCCGGATCAATCCGCGCATCCTGCAGTCGGCGATCAACGCCAGGCCGGAACTGCCACCGACCCACCTGGGCTGGAACGGCCGCCTGAACGGCCCGGTGGACAATCCGATCAGCTCCTGCATGAGCTGCCACATGACCGCCGAATCGCCACAACTCTCGCCGATGAACCCCACCTTCCAGGCGCCGGACAAGGTGCCGCCGGTCGGTTCCAAGGAATGGATGCGCTGGTTCCAGAACATCCCCGCCGGGCAACCGTTCGACGCGGCGGCCAAGAGCACCGACTACAGCCTGCAGCTGGCCGGCGGCATCGCCAACTTCTACGACTGGAAGTGCACCCAGGACGGCGTGTTCGTCAGCGGCGGCAACCTGTGCGAGCAGAGCAAGACCTCGCTGAAGCTGATGCGCTCCACCACGCCGCCGCCGACCGTGTACCCGGTCGAGCGTGGGGTGAGCAACCAGGAGCTGGAGTAGTCGCGATACGCCTTGCCTGCCGGCGCCGCTCGTCGGCGCCGGCGGGCACGGCCCGGGTAGAGCGCAGCGCGACGACGACGCAGCGATGCGTGGCGTCACACGTGCTGCCGCCTACGCTCGCTCAACCGATCTGCTGGCCGACCCACCAGGTCGTGCCACCGGCGTCGCGGAAGCCGCCACGCCGGTCCGGATCGTCCTTCTGCACCGGCGCCTGCACCGCCGTGGCACCAGCAGCCAGCGCACGCTGGTAGGTCGCATCCACATCGCGCACGTAGACATGCACATGCGCCGGCACCGCCGGCCAGCCCTCGACCGCATCGCAGAACATCACCACGGTGTCGTCGATGCGCACCTCGCCGTGGGCGAGCAGGCCACCCTCGCCGGGGATCTGCCGCAAGGGTTCGGCGTCGAACACTGCGACCAGGAACGCGATGGTCCGCTGCGCGCCATCGACAATGAGATACGGCGAGACCGAGGTGTAGCGCTCTGGCTTGAACGACATGAAGAACTCCTGAGGTCGAGTGTCGCAGGCGGGTCGACGTGTGCGGTGGTGAAGCGCCTCATGCAACGTGCGGCGATGCCAAAAGGCCACTGCGCCGCGGCGTGCAGCCGCGCTCACAGCGCGCACGTGCTGAGCCGCGCGGCCAGGGTAAAGGGGACCGTGCCCAGGTCGTCCAGGCCTTCGACATCGAACGCATACGCGCCCTTGGCCACGAGCGTCAGTTGCCCGTCGCGCGAAAGATGGAAGGTCAGCGTGTCGACGTCGACCGGATGGTGCGCGCCGAACAGGTAAAGTGCGCCGTCGATATAGCCGTCCTGCGGGTTGCGTGGAAAGTCGACGCGCTGGCCGGCGAGCTCGCCGAGCCTGAGCGACGGCAGCGCTATGCCGTCCAGGCGGATCGCGGTGTCCACGATCTCGCCGGCGTGCAGGAACGGGCACAGCAGGATCTCCAGCGAGGCGGCGCCCGGGAGGCCGGACAGGATCGCATGGCGCGGCTTCAATGCGCTGGGCGAGAACGTCGACATCGCGGCGCCGTCCTCAGTGCTGCGCCACCGGCAACACCACGTCCATCAGCGTGGCGTCGTCCGGATCCGGCGTGGCCTTGAAGCCGAGCTGCCGGCACATCGCCAGCATGGTGCGGTTCTCGCGCAACACCTGGCCTTCGACCACCTTGAGACCGAGCCAGCCGGCGTACTCGATCATGATCTGCATCAACTGCCAGCCGATGCCGTGGCCCTTGAGGTCGGAGCGGATCAGGATGCCGTATTCGCCACGGTCGTAATCGGCGTCAGCATGCAGGCGCACCGCGCCGAGCATGTCGCCGCTGCGCGGCTCGATCGCCACCAGCGCGATCGAACGCGCGTAGTCGAGCTGGGTCAGGCGCGCGATGAATTCGTGACTGAAATGCTTGACCGCCTGGAAGAAGCGCAGGCGCAGGTCTTCGTCGGTGACGCGGGCGAAGAAGCTGCGGAACAGCGCGTCGTCCTCCGGCCGCACCGGACGCACGAACGCGGCGCTGCCGTCGTTGAGCACGATGCGCCGCTCCCACTCCTTGGGATACGGAAAGATCGCGAAGCGCGGATGGCCGCGGCCCTTGTGCAGGCGCCGCGACGGCGCCACCGCCACCCGCGCGTCGACCGCGATCACCCCGTCGCGGTCGGCCAGCAACGGATTGATGTCCAGTTCGCGGATCTCGGGCAGGTCGGCCGCCAGTTGCGCCAGCTTGACCAGCACCATCGCCACCGCACGCTCGTCGGCCGCCGGCACGTCGCGGTAGGCCTTGAGGATGCGGCTGACGCGGGTGCGGCCGATCAGTTCGTGGGCCAGGCGCAGGTCCAGCGGCGGCAGCGCCAGCGCCTTGTCGTCGATCACCTCCACCGCGGTGCCGCCGCGGCCGAACACGATCACCGGGCCGAAGGTGGGATCGTCGGCGATGCCGGCGATCAGTTCGCGCGCCTTCGGCCGCAGCAGCGAGGGCTGCACCAGCACGCCGTCGATGCGCGCGTGCGGTCGCGCGGCGCGTGCGCGGGCGAGGATGCCCTCGGCGGCGTCGCGCACCGCCTCCACGCTGACCAGGTTGAGGCGCACGCCGTCCACGTCGGACTTGTGCGGGATGTCGGCCGAATGGATCTTCACCGCCACCGCCGAGCCTTGCGCCAGCATCGGCGCGGCCACCTGCGCCGCGGCCTCGGCATCGGCGGCGTGCGCCACCGGCGCGGTGGGGATGCCGTAGGCGGCCAGCAATCGCGTGGTCGCCAGCGGGTCCAGCCAGGTCTGCCCGGCGGCCAGCGCCGCGTCGACGATGCCGCGCGCGGCGGCGGCGTCGAAGGCGAAATCGTCGGGCAGGCTCGGCGGCGTTTCCATCAGTGCCGCCTGCGCCTCGCGGTAGCGCACCAGGTGCATGAAGCCGCGCACCGCGTCCGCCTCGGTGGCGTAGGTGGGGATGCGCGCGGCGTTGAGCGTGGCGGTGGCGCTCTCGTCGTTGCCCAGCCACACCGCGAACACCGGCTTGTCACGGTGATGGCGCGGGCGCTGGCCGAGGATGCGGGTCAGCGCCTGCGCCGCCTCGGCCGAGGAAGTGAACGCGGTCGGCACGTTGACCACCAGCACCGCATCGTTCTCCGGATCCTCCAGCAGCGCACCGGCGGCGGCGGCGTAGCGTTCGCCGTCGGCGTCCACCACGATGTCCACCGGATTGCGATGCGACCATTCCTGCGGCAGCGCCGCGTCCAGTTGCTGCTGGGTGGGCGCCGAGAGCGCCGCCAGGGTGCCGCCGAGATCGGCCAGCGTATCCACCGCCAGGCGGCCGACGCCACCGCCGTTGCTGAGGATGGCCAAGCGCCGGCCGGGGAAGGTGCTGAGCCGGCCCAGCGTCTCCGCCGCGGCGAACAGTTCGTCCAGCGCGCGCACCCGCAGCAGGCCGGCGCGGGCGAACGCGGCGCCGTACACCGCATCGGAACTGGCCAGCGCCTGCACGTGGGTGTCGGCGTTGGGATCGATGCGCAGTTGCCGGCCCGACTTCACCACCACCACCGGCTTGGCGCGCGCGGCGGCGCGCGCGGCGGACATGAACTTGCGCGCGTCGCGGATGTGTTCGACGTAGAGCAGGATCGCGCGGGTGCGGTAGTCGGTGGCGAAGTAGTCGAGCAGGTCGGCGAAGTCCACGTCCAGCGCGTCGCCCAGCGAGACCACCGCCGAGAAGCCGACCGCACGCGCCACGCCCCACTCCACCAGCGCCGCGGCGATGGCGCTGGATTCGGAGATCAGCGCCAGGTCGCCCGGCTGCGGGCAGTGCGCGGCGATGCTGGCGTTGAGCCGCGCATGCGGCGCGATCACGCCCAGGCAGTGCGGGCCGAGGATGCGCAGGCCCTTGGCGCGTGCGGCGCTCTCCACCCGCGCCGCGGCCGAGCCCGGTCCGCTGCCGAGCCCA
>NZ_AQOK01000114.1:0-20001 GCF_000364645.1 Xanthomonas sp. SHU 308
CTTGCCGGCGGCGCTGGCCGCATCGGCACGCGCGGCCTGCTGCGCTTCGGCGGCCACCGCCTGGCGCACGCGGGCGCTGAAATCGCTGGGCGCAGGCACGCTGACGCGGCCGCGCAGGATGTCGCCGCACAGCTGCCAGCGCTCGTGGCAACCGGACAGTTCCTCGTCGTGCTGCAGCCGGCGCAGCACGAAGCGCGCTTCGTCGGCCGGCAATTCGCCATCGATCAGCGCGGACAGTTGCTGCCGGTAGTGCAGCTCGAACTTGTCCGGCGCTGCGCTGTCGGGCGCCGGCACTGGCTTGGGAAAGGGCGTGCTATCGGTCATACGCGGTGTCGCTCACGGGTGGCGCTGTCGGTATCCAGCAGGGGACGGAGTTCGGCGTCGATGGCCTCGCGGGCGCGGAAGATCCGCGAACGCACGGTGCCGATCGGGCAGCCCATCTTCTGCGCGATGTCCTCGTAGCTCATGCCCTCCACCTCGCGCAGGGTGATGGCGGTGCGCAACTCTTCCGGCAAGGCGTCGACCGCCTTCATCACCGTGCGCTCCAGTTCCTGGCGCATCAGCTCGCGCTCGGGCGTGTCGGTGTCGCGCAGCCGGGTGCCGCTGTCGAACTGCTCGGCATCGAGCACGTCGACATCGTCGGTGGGCGGCCTGCGGTTGTGCGCGACCAGGTAGTTCTTGGCGGTGTTCACGGCGATCCGGTGCAACCATGTGGAGAACTGGGCGTCGCCGCGGAAACTCCCGATCGCGCGGTAGGCGCGGATGAAAGTGTCCTGGGCCACGTCCTGACATTCGCTCCAGTCGGCGATGTAGCGCCCGATCAGCCCGACGATCCGATGCTGGTACTTGCGCACCAGCACATCGAACGCCGCGCTCTCGCCGCGCTGCACACGCCGGACCAGTTCCAGGTCCAGCTCCTGGGGTGTTTCGACATCGGCCATAGCGGGCCGCACTCCTGTCAGCCCAACCTACGTCGGACCCTCTGACCGCCAATTCGGAAAAAAGTTCAGCGCCCCTCAGCGGATCGCCGCCCCACGACGTTAACCGGCGTTCCGTTAGGCTGGCGCAAGGCCAGCGGTCGCGGGACGCGCCTCAATTCCCCTGCATTGGGATTTGACGCGACGGAAACAACCTCTGGATGATAACGATCTTCTCCATACACAAGCGGATGGTCCTCCCCATGCTTTCAGGCTTCGACGGGCTCCGATTCAGTCACTGGCAAGCGGACATCCGCGGCGACGGCATCGTCGTGCTCAGCCTCGACCGCCAGGACGCGCCCGTCAATGCGCTGTCGCAGGACGTGCTGCTGGAGCTGGGCGACCTGCTCGAGCGCATCGCCATCGACCCGCCCAAGGGCGTGGTGATCCACTCGGCCAAGGACAACGGTTTCATCGCCGGCGCCGATCTCAAGGAATTCCAGGAATTCGACCGCCGCGGCACCGTCAACGACGCCATCCGCCGCGGCCAGGCCACCTTCCAGAAACTCGCCGAGCTGCCCTGCCCCACGGTCGCGGCGATCCACGGCTTCTGCATGGGCGGCGGCACCGAGATCGCCCTGGCCTGCCGCTACCGCGTCGCCTCCAGCGATGCGGCCACCCGCATCGGCCTGCCCGAGACCAAGCTCGGCATCTTCCCCGGCTGGGGCGGCAGCGCGCGCCTGCCGCGACTGATCGGCGCGCCGGCGGCGATGGACCTGATGCTCACCGGGCGCACCGTGTCGGCCTCGGCGGCGCGGGCGATGGGCCTGGTCGACAAGGTCGCCGCGCCGGCCGTACTCACCGATACCGCCGTGGCGTTGGCGCTGTCCGGCAGCGCCCGTCCCTTCAAGCAGCGCGCCACCGCCTGGGCCACCAACACCTGGCCGGCGCGCAAGCTGCTGGCGCCGCAGATGCGCAAGCAGGTGGCGCGCAAGGCGCGCAAGGAACATTACCCGGCGCCATACGCGCTGATCGGCGTGTGGGAACGCAGCGGCGGCAGCGGTATCCAGGCGCGCCTGGACGCCGAGCGCAAGGCGGTGGTCAAGCTGGCCAGCACCCCGACCGCGCGCAACCTGATCCGCATCTTCTTCCTCACCGAGCGGCTCAAGGCGCTGGGCGGCAAGGACCACGGCATCCGCCACGTGCACGTGGTCGGCGCCGGGGTGATGGGCGGCGACATCGCCGCCTGGTCGGCCTACAAGGGCTTCGAGGTGACCCTGCAGGACCGCGAGCAGCGCTTCATCGACGGCGCGCTGAGCCGCGCCGGCGAGTTGTTCGCCAAGCGGGTCAAGGACGACAGCAAGCGCCCGGCAGTGGCGGCACGGTTGAAGGGCGATTTGGCCGGCGACGGCGTGCCGAGCGCCGATCTGGTGATCGAGGCGATCATCGAGAACCCGCAGGCCAAGCGCGAGCTGTACCAGGCGCTGGAGCCGCGCATGCAGCCGACTGCGCTGCTCAGCACCAACACCTCCTCGATCCCGCTGACCGAACTGCGCGAGCACATCCAGCGCCCGGCGCAGTTCGGCGGTCTGCACTACTTCAACCCGGTGGCGCAGATGCCGCTGGTGGAGATCGTCTGCCACGATGGCCTGGCGCCGGAGAACCAGAAGCGGCTGGCCGCGTTCTGCAAGGCGATCGACAAGCTGCCGGTGCCGGTCGCCGGCACGCCCGGGTTCCTGGTCAACCGCGTGCTGTTCCCGTACATGCTGGAAGCGGCCACCGCCTATGCCGAAGGCATTCCCGGCCCGGCGATCGACAAGGCCGCGGTCAAGTTCGGCATGCCGATGGGCCCGATCGAACTGATCGACACCGTGGGCCTGGACGTGGCCGCGGGCGTGGGCGCCGAACTGGCGCCGTTCCTGGGCCTGCCGATCCCGGCGGCGCTGCAGACGGTGGAGCCGGGCAAGCGCGGCAAGAAGGACGGCCAGGGCCTGTACGCCTGGGAGAACGGCCGCGCCAAGAAGCCGGAACTGCCGAAGGACTACCGTGCACCCGACGATCTGGAAGACCGCCTGATCCTGCCGCTGCTCAACGAAGCGGTGGCCTGCCTGCACGAGGGCGTGGTCGCCGACGCCGACCTGCTCGATGCCGGCGTGATCTTCGGCACCGGCTTCGCCCCGTTCCGCGGCGGCCCGATCCAGCACATCCGCGCCGCCGGCGCCGACGTGCTGCTGGCGCGCCTGCGCGCCCTGCAGGCGCGCTACGGCGAGCGCTTTGCGCCGCGCCCGGGTTGGGAGTCGCCGGCGTTGCGCGAACCGGTGGTGTGAGGCGCGCGCACGCCTTCTGTAAGCGTGCGTCAGGGCGCCTCCCAGAACGACAGGTCGCGCCCCTTTGGCAGCGGCTTCAGCCGCGGCGGGCGTTTCCCGGCAAGACCCGTCGCGGCTGAAGCCGCTCCCACGCGATCTTGCGGCGAATTCGCCGGGCGCACTGTGGGAGGGACTTCAGTCCCGACGCATTACGCCATCGGAAAGCGTGGCCGCTTCGCCCGGCGCTGCTGCATGACAGGTGATTCCCACAAAGCAAGCTGCCCGTAGCTTGATTGTGGGGAAAGCAGGTCGCTGCAGGCGCCCTTCAGTCGCACTCGGCATTCCAGGTGCGCGCGGACGACAAATCCCAAACCAGAACAAGGCCGCACCTGCACGAACACCGTTACGCAGCCGTGCTGCTAATGCGAATGCCCCTGCATGTGGCCGTGCCCATGTGCGGGATGGGCATGATCGTGATCGTGGTCCTCGTGACCATGCCCGTGATGATCGTGACCACCACCCTCGCCCTCCGCCGGCGTGCCGCACGGGGTAGCGCCGCAATGGCCGGCTTCCATCTGCAGGGTGATGTGATCGATGCCGAACTGCGCATGCAGGCCATCGCACAGCGCGGCGCGCACGGCATCGGCGTCACCGCCGTCGGCGACCACCACATGCGCGGTCAGCGCCGGCGTGCTGGAGGCCAGCGCCCACACGTGCAGGTCGTGCACGCTGGCCACGCCGGGCGCGGCCTGCAGATAGCCGCGCACCGCGCCCAGATCCACGCCCTTGGGCACGCCTTCCAGCAGCACGTTGATCGCCTCGCGCAGCAGCACCCAGGTCCGCGGCAACACCCACAGACCGATCAGCACCGCCAGGATCGGATCGATCAGCTTCCACCCGGTGACGCGGATCGCCAGCGCGCCGACGATCACCGCGACCGAGCCGAGCATGTCGCTCCACACTTCCAGGTAGGCGCCCTTCATGTTGAGGCTCTCGCCGCTGCCGGCCTTGAGCAGGCGCATCGAGATCAGGTTGATCAGCAGGCCGAATGCGGCGATGCCGAGCATGCCGACGGTGGCGATCTCCTGCGGTTGGCGGAAGCGCTGCACCGCCTCCCACAGGATGTAGCCGGCCACCACGAACAGCAGCGCGCCATTGACCAGCGCGCCCAGCGCCTCCAGCCGTGCGTAGCCATAGCTGCGCTTGGCATCGGGCGGGCGCCGGCTCAGCCGCACCGCGATCAGCGCGATCATCAGCGCCAGCGTGTCGGTGGCCATGTGCGCGGCATCCGACAGCAGCGCCAGGCTGTTGGTGAGGAAGGCACCGGCCACTTCCACCACCAGGAACAGCGCGGTGAGACCGAGCGCCCACCACAGGGGCTGCTCGTGGCGGATTTCGGTGGGGGCGTGGCTGTGATCGTGTCCCATGGGGCGACCCGGCGGCGATGCGGAGGAAGATGGCTGCTACCTTAGGCCGCCGCCTGCGCGGAGACTATTACACCGTTCGACAGCGGCACGCGCTCTTGTGCACTCGCGCAGCCGATTGACCGCAAGGGGATACGGCAACCAGGCACACTGGATGCCGGGGACATGAAGTCTGGTCGCTGCCTGCCCTGCCACACGCTGACCAAGGAAAAGGCTTGAGAAGCTCCCTCGCACGCGACTCATGAAAGCGCGGATCTCGGCATGGCGGCCGAGACCCGCACGACGCTCAACGGGCCGGCGCCGCCGATGGCGCGCCAGCGCTCTGCAACTGCTGCGCCTTGGCCAGGTGCTCGGCCACGTGCGTGCGCGTGGTGCGCAGATGCGCGACCACGTCCGGGGTCTTCGCGGAGGGGATCAGGGTGCTGTCGAGCATCTGCAGGGCGGCCTGGTGATCCTTGACCATCGCCATGACATAGGCCTGTCCGAAGCGATCGCCGTCCAGGGCCTGCAGCTTGCCGGCCTCCGCCTTGGCCTGCTGCATCTGCTGCTGCGCCGGTGCCGCCTTCGCATCAGGACCCCACGGCGCGATCTTGGCGTTGTTGTCCGAGTGCTCCTTGACCATCAGCATGGCGTAGTCGCGCACCGGGCCCTTGACCTGCTTCTGCAAGGCCAGGTTGCCGGCGTTGATCTCGCTGGTGTTGATCGCCGACAGCACGCCGAGCGCCTGCTTTTCGTTGAGCGCGGACGCGCGCGCGCCTTGCGCGCCCTGCATGCCGGTCGACGTCTGCGCAGCAGAGGTCGACGGCGTTTGCTGCTGCATGGCGCCGGGATCGGTACTGCCGGCCTGGCCGGACGTATCGGTCTGCGCATGCGCAAGGCCGACGCCGAGAACCGACATGAGCGCCAGAGAGAACGCGGAACGGGAATGACGCATGACAATCTCCTTTGCATGGCAGGTATCGCCATGCTCCGCGGCCTTTCGTGAGCGCTTGGTTGAACGTGGGTGCAGGCGATGCGAAATGCTGCAGATGCACGTGGACTGCGGCGCCTACGCCTACGGCAAGCAGCGCAGCAGCAACACGCTGAGGCTGGCCAGTGCCAGCAGCGAGAGCGTGCCGGCCGCCAAGACGCGGCCGCCGGACGCGAGCACCGTGCGCAGATTCACCGACAGTCCCAACGCGGCCATCGCCACCAGGGTGAACAGCAGCGACAGCGACTGCGCCGCTTCGATGAGCGACGCCGGCAGCACGCCCAGCGCGCGCAGCCCCATCATGCCGACGAAGCCGAACACGAACCACGGCACCAGCGCGTGCGCCGGGCGCCGCTGCGTCGGCGATCCACCACGGACCAGCCCCAGCAGCAACATCACTGGCCCGAGCATCAGCACCCGCATCAGCTTGACCAGCGCCCCCACCTGCGCGCTCAGCGCACCCACCGGCACGGTCGCCGCCAGCACCTGCGGCACCGCGTACACGGTCAGGCCGGCGAGGATGCCGTAGTGGCGCTGGTCCAGGCCCAGCACGGGCACCGCCAGCGGCAACAGCAACACCACCAGCACGCCAAGCGCCGCGGTGAAGGCGATCGCTGCAGCGACATCCTCGGAGTCGGCGTCGATCACCGGCGCCGCCGCCACGATCGCCGAATTGCCGCAGATCGCATTGCCGCACGCGACCAGCGTGGCCAGTCGCGACGGCAGGCCCAGCGCGCGACCGATGCCGTAGCCGATGGCGATCGCCAGCAGCACCACCGCGGCGATGGCGCCCAGCAACAGGCCGCCGGCCGCGCCGATGGCGCCTATGCCGACCGAGGCGCCGAGCAGCACGATGGCCAGTTCCAGCGGCAGCTTGGCGGCGAAGGCGATGCCGGCGTGCGTGGACGGCGGCAGGCGCCACGCCGTGCGCAGCAAGGTGCCGAGCACGATCGCGAACACCAGCGCGTCGATCCAGCGCCGGCCCAGCCACTGCAGTTGCGCGCACTCGGCCAGCCAGGCCAGCGCCGCCACCGCGATGGCCAGGGCCAGGCCGGGCAGCAAGCTGGAAGGTCTGTGCGGTTGGGTGCGCATGGCAGCGATCCGGATCGAGTGGCGGCAGATTGCGCCCGCAGACCGTTCCGATCCATCGCATAATTGTGCACACTTCATTCGCTCACTCCGAACGGTTGCCCCATGACCCTGGAACAACTCGCCCTGTTCGTGGCGGTGGCCGAGCGCCAACACCTGACCCTGGGTGCGCAGGCTGCGCACCGCACGCCCTCGGCCGCCAGTGCCGCGATCAAGGCGTTGGAGCAGCAGTACGGGGTGGCCCTGTTCGACCGGGTCGGTCGCGGCCTGGTGCTGACCGCGGCCGGTGCGGCGTTCTGTGAGGACGCCAAGGCGATCCTGGCGCGCAGCCGTGCGGCCGAACTGGCGCTGAGCGAGTGGCGCGGCGTGCTGCGCGGCACCCTTGATCTGCACGCCAGCCAGACCGTGGCCAGCTATTGGCTGCCGACCCGGCTGATGGCCTTCCATGCGCGCTATCCGCAGATCGAGATCCGCCTGAGCGTGGGCAACACCGACAGCGTGGCGCGCGCGGTGCGCGAGGGACGCGCCGAACTGGGCTTCGTCGAGGGCCGCGTGCAGGCCGCGGAACTGCTGAGTTCGCCGCTGGGCCACGACCGGCTGCGCGTGGTCGCCGCGCCGGACCATCCGTTGGCGGGGCGTCGCCGCCTCGGGCTGGCACGACTGGTCGCCGACAGCACCTGGATCATGCGCGAACCCGGCTCGGGCACGCGCTCGGCGTTCGAGGCGGCGCTGCGCGATGCCGGCATCGGCCCGGAGCGCCTGCGTGTGGCGCTGTCCCTGCCCTCCAACGAAGCGGTGCTGTCGGCGGTGCAGGCCGGGCGCAGCCTGGCGGCGATCTCGCAGCTGGCCGCGGCGCCGTGGCTGGAGAGCGGCCGCCTGCAGCCCCTCGCCGTGGCCCTGGGCGAACGCACCTTCCATGCCCTGCGCCACCGCGAACGCAGCCTGGGTGCCGCGGCAGCCGCCCTGCTCGGCTTGCAGGCACTATCCACCGCGGCCTGAGCCTGGCGTGGGCGACGGTAGACGCGGCGCGCGATATCCATTCCAAAACGAGATAGCCCTCGGCAAATGCTTCATTGGAATGGAATGCCTGTCGCTTCTATCCTCGTTTCCGGTCTCTCGCGCGCCAAGGCAGCGGACGGGGAATGTCCGCGGCGCCGCCAGCGGACATGCCACCCACGCCCCGCCACGTCGACAGACACGCCATCGAGGACAGCGACCGGGACAGCCTGCAGCCCTGCATGACGCCCTGTCGATGCCTCCAGGACCGGGTTTTCCGGTCCACGCCAATTTGATCGGTCACTTTTTGTCCTGGGAGGGAACAAAAATGCCTTTGGAACAGTCCCGTCGCCCGGTCGGCCGGCGCGCGCACCGCCCTGCCGCCCGCACCCTGCTGGGCGCGGCCATCGTCCTGGCCCTGTCCGGCAGCTTCGCCGCGCAGGCGCAGAGCGCCAGCGCCGATCCGGCAGCCACGCCACCCGCCAAGCCCGATGCCACGATCGACGCAAAGACCGGCCAGCAACCGGTCACCCTGGACAACGTGATGGTGGTCGGCCAGCGCGCCAGCCTGGAACAGGCGGTGCAGGCCAAGCAGCTCGACGACCACGTGGTGGAAGTCATCTCCGCCGACAACATGGGGCAGATGCCCAACGTCACCGTGGCCGAGGCGCTGGTGCGCCTGCCCGGCGTCAACGGCACCCGCGACCGCGGCAACGAAAGCCTGGCCACCGTGCGCGGCCTCGGCCCGCGCATGACCATGGGTACGGTCAACGGCCGCGAGATCGCGTCATCCGAACCCAACCGCGCGGTGCGCTGGGAGGTGTTCCCCACCGAGATCGTCTCCACCGTCAAGGTCTACAAGACCCCGTCGGCGGACCTGATCGCCGGCGGCATCGCCGCCACCGTGGACATCTCCACGATCAACCCGCTCGACCATACCGGCCCGACCTTCGTCGCCACCGGCGGCCCGGTCTACTACGACGAGGCCAAGGACGCGCGCGACTACTCGCCGTGGGGCCAGCGCCTGGGCGCGAGCTGGATCCACCGCATCAACGACAACCTGGCGGTCGCGCTCGGCGCCACCTACCAGAAGCAGAAGAACGCCGGCGTCTCGATCGGCAGCTGGGGCTACACCGATGCCAGCAACGCGCGCGATGTGGATGGCGACGGCAAGGTCGACTACACGCCCTGGGGCGCGGCCGACCAGCTCAAGCTGACCGAGCAGACCCGCACCGGCGCCATGGGCACCGTGCAGTGGCGCTCGGGCAACCTGGAACTCAAGCTCGACGGCCTGTACTCGCGCATCCGCATCGACGAGGACCAGCGCCAGAACTGGTTCAACAACCTCGGCTACAGCATCTACTCGGCCAGCAATCCGTACACCACCCCGGGCTCGTCCTACACCATCGTCGACGGCGACGTCGTGGCCGGCACTTTGGCCAATTCCAAGCTGCAGGTGGACCACGTCGTGGCCCGCTACGACGAGGTCAAGACGCTGGCGGCCGGCGGTCTCAACGCCAAGTGGCGCGGCGACGTGTGGACGCTGGGCAGCGACCTGTCGTTCTCGCAGGCCAAGCGCGACAACGACTGGCGCGCGGTGCGCTTCGGCAGCAACCCGGACACGGTGTCGTTCGACTTCCGCCATGGCGTCACCCCCACCATCAGCACCAGTTCCGACGCGCCGGAATGGGGCATCAGCGGCCAGACCGAACCGCAGGCGCTGCGCGACCGCATCGCCGCGCTGGCGCTGAGCGCCAGCCGCGCGATCGAGGATTCGCCGGTCACCGCGCTGGAGTTCGGCGCGCGCGCCTCACGCCGCGAGAAGCAGAACCGCCACTTCACCAGCTTCCAGTCCGGCTACAGCCAGCCGATCTCGGCCTACCAGGACCTGATCTACCCGGTGACGATGCCGGACCTGAACGTGCCGACCCTGACCGGCGGCGACCTGGACGCGATCGCCAAGCTCGGCTTCGGCGGCTTCGATCCCAACCTGGCCACCGAGCAGCGTCTGGATCACTGGAACGTCGAGGAGAACGTGCGCGAGGCCTTCGCCAAGGCGGTGTTCAGTTCGCAGTGGTTCGGCGTCGACGTCACCGGCAACGCCGGCGTGCGCGTGGTCCACACCGACACCGACAGCCATGGCTACGACACCGTCGGCGGCGTGGTGCAGCCGAGCAGCGCCGGCAAGACCTACACCGACGTGCTGCCCAGCGCCACGGTCAACTTCCTGATCGATCCCGAGCGCATCCTGCGCGTGTCGGTGGCCAAGGTGATGGCGCGGCCGCCGCTGGACGAACTGCGCACCGGGCGCGCGCTCGACGACCCCAACACCACCGTCGGCCAGCTCACCGGCAGCGGCGGCAACCCGCAACTCAATCCGTTCCGCGCCACCCAGTTGGACCTGTCCTACGAGTGGTACTTCCACAAGGAAGCGCTGGCGGCGCTGGCGCTGTACCGCAAGTGGGTGGATTCGAGCATCGGCTACAAGACCCAGCACGAGACCATCGACGGCCGCGACTACCTGATCAGCGGCCCGTTCAACGGCGGCGGCGGCTACATCAACGGTGCCGAGCTGACCTTCCAGACCACGTTCTTCTTCATCCCGCACATGGAGAACTTCGGCATCTACTCGAACTACTCGTACGTGGAATCCAACCTGCACGAGTTCTCGCCGGCGGACAATCCGCTGCCGCTCAGCGGCCTGGCGCGCAACACCGGCACGCTGGACCTCTGGTACAACAACAGCAAGTTCGAAGCGCGGATCGGCTACAAGTACCACAGCCCCTACACCGTGGTGTACGGCTGGAACGCGGCGCGGCTGGCGCGACTGGAAAGCGAAGGCACGGTGGACCTGAGCCTGGCCTGGCGCTACAGCGAGCACCTGGGCTTCAAGTTCCAGGTCGGCAACCTGACCAACGAACCGTTGCGCGCCTACAGCGACAACAAGCGCAACCGGCTCGCCAACCAGGACGATGGCGGCTACCAGCTGTTCGGCCGCCGCTTCGCCCTGGAAGCGACCTACACGTTCTGAGCCGGTGGAGACCCGCATGCGATCCAGACGCACCTGGCTGCCGGCGCTTGCGCTGGCCCTCGCCACCGCCCTCGCCGCGCCCATGGCCGGCGCCGGCACGCTGTACCTCGGCGCCGACCTGTCCTACGTCAACGAGATGGAGGATTGCGGCGTGCAGTACCGCGACCACGGCGCGGTACGCGACCCGTTCGAGCTGTTCCATGCGCACGGTGCCAACCTGGTGCGCGTGCGCCTGTGGAACGATGCGCGCTGGACCCGCTACAGCGACTTGAGCGACGTCAAGAAGACCATCCGCCGCGCGCGCGCGCAGGGCATGCAGGTGCTGCTGGACTTCCACTACTCCGACGACTGGGCCGACGGCGACAAGCAACTCATCCCAAAGGCCTGGGCCACCATCACCGACCAGGACGAACTGGCGCGCACGCTGTACGGCTTCACCTACGACACGCTGAGCGCGCTGGACCGCGCTGGGCTGATGCCGGAACTGGTGCAGGTGGGCAACGAAAGCAATTCCGACCTGATGGACAGCCAGCCCTGGGACAAGCGCCGGCCGATCGACTGGACCCGCAACGCCAAGCTGTTCAACGCCGGCATCCAGGCGGTGCGCGACGCCGGCGCGCGCTCGTCGATCAAGCCCAAGGTGATGCTGCACATCGCCCAGCCGGAGAACGTGGAGCCGTGGTTCGCCGACGCCGCCAAGGCCGGCGTGCGCGACTTCGACTTCATCGGCATCAGCTACTACCGCAAGTGGTCGCGCGAGACCATGGACCAGCTCGGCGCCACCATCAAGCGCCTGCGCCAGCGCTATCCGGCCGAGGTGATGGTGGTGGAGACCGCCTATCCGTGGACGCTGGAAAGCGGCGACCCCTCGCCCAACCTGCTCGGCGCCGACTCGCTGATCAAGGGCTACCCGGCCACCCCGCAGGGCCAGTTGAACTACCTGGTCGACCTCACCCAACTTGTGGTCGACAACGGCGGCAGCGGCGTCGTGTACTGGGAGCCGGCCTGGACCAGCAACACCTGCAAGACCCGCTGGGGCGTCGGCTCCTCGTGGGAGAACGCCAGCTTCTTCGATTTCCGCCACGGCAACGAACTGCTGCCCGGCATCGGCTTCATGCAGCACGCCTACCGGCAGGCGCCGGCCACGACGGCCGGCAAGAGTGCCGCGCCGGCGCAGGACGCGCAGCCGTGATCGAACTGAGCCGCCGCGACCTGCTGCGCTCACTGGTCGCCGGCGGCGTGCAAGTGGCGGTGCCCGGTGCCGCCGCGGCGCTGACGCCGGCCGCGCTCGCCGCCACGCCGGCTGGTAGCACCGCCATTGCGCCGCTCTCGCTGGACCTGGACGACGACGCACCGCGCCAGCGCCTGCTGTGCGATGGCGGCTGGCGCTTCCATCTCGGTCACGCCGACGACCCGGCGCGCGACTTCAACTTCGGCACCTTCCAGCGCACCTACGCCAAGGCCGGCAAGGACACTGCCGACGCCGCCCTGCTCGCCTTCGACGACAGCGCCTGGGAACGCATCGACCTGCCGCACGACTGGGCGGTGGCGCTGCCGCCGCGCCAGGACCCGACCTCCACCCTGGTCAACGGCGAAGACCCGGCCGCCGCGCACGGCTACACGCCGCTGGGCCGCACCGATCCACAGACCAGCATCGGCTGGTACCGGCGCGTGCTGGAGGTTCCGGCGGAAGACCTGGGCAAGCGGATCAGCCTGGAATTCGACGGCGTGTTCCGCGACTGCATCGTGTTCTGCAACGGCCACATCGTCGGCCGCAACGGCAGCGGCTACTGCGGCTTCGAAGTCGACCTCAGCGACGTGCTCGACTACGGCGCCGAAAACATCATCGCCGTGCGCGTGGATGCCACCCTCGGCGAAGGCTGGTTCTACGAAGGCGCCGGCATCTACCGCCACGTCTGGCTGCGCACCACCGACGCGCTGCACGTGCCGATGGACGGCGTATACGTGCGCAGCGCCTGGGACGGCGGCGACGCACAGGCGCTGGTGGAGACCGAACTCGGCAACCACGGTCCGACGCCGCGCCAGTGCAGCGTCGTCTCGGTGATCCGCGCGCCGGACGGGCGCATCGTCGCCCAGGCCAGTTCCGCGCCGATCACAGTCGCGCCCGGCGTGGTGCAGCGCGTGCAGCAGACCCTGGACCTGGGCACGCCCGCGCCGTGGTCGCCGGAGAACCCGCAACGCTACACGCTGTCCACGCGCCTGCTCGGCGACGGCCATACCTGCGACGCGACCACCACCCACTTCGGCGTGCGCCGCCTGCAGTTCGATCCGCAGCGCGGCCTGCTGCTCAATGGCGCGACCTACAAGCTGCACGGCACCAACAACCACCAGGACCATGCCGGCGTCGGCACCGCCATTCCCGACCGTCTGCACGAATGGCGCCTGCGCCAGCTCAAGTCGATGGGCTGCAACGCCTACCGCAGCGCGCACAACCCGGCCTCGCCGGCGGTGCTGGAGCTGTGCGACCGGCTGGGCCTGCTGCTGATCGACGAGACCCGGCGCATGTCCTCCGACGACGAGGCCATGGCTGAACTCACATCGATGGTGCGGCGCGGCCGCAACCATCCCTGCGTGATGCTGTGGTCGCTGGGCAACGAAGAGCCGCAGATGGTCACCGCGCGCGGCGCGCGCATCGTCGCGCGCATGCAGCGCCTGGTGCGGCGCCTGGATCCGAGCCGCCCCACCACCTTCGCCATGGACAAGGGCTTCGACGACGGCGTCGGCCAGGTCGTGGACGTGGTCGGCTTCAACTACCGCACCACGCAGATGGACGCCTTCCACGCGCGCCATCCGCAGATCCCCGTCTACGGCAGCGAGACCGGCAGCACCGTCGGCGTGCGCGGCAACTACCGCACCGACGACGTGCGCGGCTATGCCCGCGCCTACGACCTCGACTACCCCTGGTGGGCCAGCAGCGCCGAAGCCTGGTGGAGCTATGTCGCGCAGCGCCCGTACATCGCCGGCGGCTTCGTCTGGACCGGCTTCGACTACCGCGGCGAGCCGACCCCGTACAACCGCTGGCCGAACGTGGCCTCGCAGTTCGGCATCCTCGACAGTTGCGGCTTCCCCAAGGACAACTACTGGTACTACCGCGCGCAATGGACCACCGCACCGGTGCTGCACCTGTTCCCGCACTGGAACTGGGACGGCCTGCTGGACGAGCGCGACAACGGCATGGTCGACGTGTGGTGCCACAGCAACCTGGACGCGGTGGAACTGCTGGTCAACGGCGTCAGCCAGGGCCTGCAGCAGGTGCCGGCCTACGGCCACGTCGAGTGGCGCGTGCGCTACGCACCGGGCCGCATCGAAGCGCGCGGCTACCGCGGCGGCAAGCAGGTGCTGACGCAGCTCCGCGAGACCGTGGGCGCCCCGGCCGCGGTACGCCTGCGCTGCGAGCGCGCCACCCTGCTGGCCGACGCCGAAGACATCGCCGTGGTCGCGGTGGAGATCGTCGACGCCAAGGGCCGCGTCGTCCCGACCGCTAGCGACACCGTGCGCTTTACGGTTCACGGCCCCGGCCGCCTGATCGGCGTGGGCAACGGCGACCCGTCCAGCCACGAAAGCGACAAGGCCGACCACCGCCGCGCCTTCAACGGCCTGTGCATGGCCTTGCTGCAGACCACGCGCGATGCCGGCACGCTGACACTGGAAGCGACCGCGCCCGGATTGGCGCCTGCGCGGCTGGCGCTGAAGAGTGTGCGCACCAGGCCGCGGCCGTTCGTCGCCTGAGGCGGGCGCGCTTTCAAGGCGCCGTGCGGCGCCATCGTCATGCGCTCCCGACTCGGTTCTCCTACGCGGCGCTGACGCGCCAGCTGCGCCCGCCCAAGCCGTGGTCGGCACACGCGCGACGCACAATGAAGCGAAGCCGCTGACGCGTCATTCCGAAGCCGATCTACGACACCTCGCCAGCGTCGCCGCAGCCACGACGCTGCATCGCCCCGGCGATGCACGCTCCCCCACCGCGCATCGCGGCGAGGGAGCGCCAGCCCTCACCGCAAGCGCGAGAAGGCACCGATCCCGGCGATCGCCAGCCGCTCGGCGGGCAGCGCCGTTTCGGCGAACGACAGCCGCAGGTAACGGATCTGCCGGACTTCGGGGAAATTCAGCCGCTGGGTCGAGAGCGCGTAGGCGATATTGGACAACTCGCCGCCGCCGGCCGGCTGCCAGTGCTGGCCATCCTCGCTGCTTTCGGCGCGATAGCCCTTCGGCGGCGCCGCACCGTTCATCACCGTGCGCGAGGGAGTGAGGCTGAAGCCGGCGACCTGGCGCAGCGCACCGAGGTCGATGGTCACCTGCACGGGATGGCCCGGCGAGGGAGCGGGCACGACCCAGATCGTGCCGGCATCGTCGTCGAGCAACGTCTCCGCTCCCGGCGCGCTGGCCGCGACGATGCGCCAACCCGCGGTGGACAGCACGTCCGGCGCGTTCGTCGTGGGCCGCGCGACCGCAACGGGCGCCACCGCGCGGAACAGCGCGAATTCGCTGATCGCCGGACAGACCGGCGCCTCGAGCACACGCAGGCGCACACGGCGCGCGGCAATCGGACGATCGAGCCGCAGGATCCGCTGCGCGCCGATGCATTGCGCTTCGGCCAAGCGCTGCCACTGCCCATCTACCTCGGCGTCGACCGCGAAGCGGGTGACGCGCACGCCCAGCGGCAGGTATTCGCGCAGCCGGATCAGATCGAAGCTATGCGCCGCCGACAGTTCCAGCGTCAGCGTCGGCGTGGTGACGTCGTCCGGCGTGGACCAGTAGCTGTCAGGCTGGCGGTCGAGCACACGCTCCGGCTCGAACCCCGGACCGCGCGACGCGCTGGCGCTGGCCTTGGCACCCTTGGCCAGATCGATGGCGAAGCTGGCGCGGATCGCGTCGCCGAAGCTCTTCAACACCGCGACGTCGTGGTCGGCGATGCGGCCGCGCCGATCCGGCGGAAGATTGAGGTTCATGTTGGTGCCGCGCGCCACCGAGGTATCGAAGTAGCGCACCAGATTCTCCGGGCTGCGCACCTTGCCGTCTTCGTCGGCATGGTAGAACCAGCCCGGGCGGATCGAAGTGTTGGTCTCCGCAGGCCACCACAGCGCCCCGCCACGCACGCCAGCATTGCCGTTTTCCTGCGTGTAAGGCGCATTGGGCATGGTCGGCCAGCACGGATCGCCGGCCACGCCCTCTTCGTTGCCGACCCAACGGATATCTGCGCCCAGCGGATCGAAGGTGCAGGCCATCGGCTGGTGTTGGTGGACCAGCTCGATCATCCGCGGCCAGTTGTAGTAGGCGGGGGCATCGATCTTGCGGGTTTCGCGCGCTCCGCCGTAGTAACCGTCGCCACCATTGGCGCCGTCGAACCAGAACTCGAACAGGTCGCCATAACCCGTGCACAGCTCGACGATCTGCTTGCGGAAATAGTCGAGATAGCCGGGACGGCCATACTCGGCGTGGTTGCGATCCCAGGGAGAGAGATAGATGCCGAAGGCCAGGCCGGCACGCCGGCACGCCGCGGCCATTTCGCCGACGATGTCGCCCTTGCCGTTCTTGTAGGGCGAATTGCGAATGCAATGCTCGGTCAGGCGCGTCGGCCACAGGCAGAAGCCATCGTGGTGCTTGGCGGTGAAGATGATCCCCTTGAGGTTGCCCGCCTTGGCCGCGGCGACGATCTGATCGGCGGAGAAATCGCTGGGATCGAATCTGCGCGGATCTTCGTCGCCGTAACCCCATTCCTTGTCGGTGAAGGTGTTCATCGCAAAATGCACGAAGGCGTATTGCTCCCACCGGTGCCACCGCAGCTGCCGCGCGCTTGGCACGGCGCCCCACGGTGCCGGCCCTTTCGGGCGCGGCGCGGCCACGATCTGTGCGGCGGATGCGCTGAAGCCCGCGGCGACGGCCACGACACCCGTGGCAAGAAAGGTACGACGATCGATCATGGACGCCTCCGGCTCTACACAAGCCCGGATCTTAGCTTTTCCAACGGCGAAACAGTCCTGCCCGAAACGACACACGGGCATTCAAAGGGCACAACGTCACCGTGTGACCGATCCGCCGCCGCATGCTCGGGAATTGCACTGCGTGCTGTCGCCGATCCACTTTTTTACGGACAATGGCAGCTGGCACCGAGACGACTCGTACGCAGTTGCTGCGGACTCGGCATTGCACATGCTGCGTGCGCACCGGACATTCGCTGTCTCGCGATTGACCTTCCTGCCGTTGTCCGTGGAAACGGTGCGCCCCCGACGTTGCACCGTGGATCGGCAGGTGGCGCATCGAACCACGCACCGGGCTGGCGCCGCGCCACGCTGTCATTTGCTGCCGGCACCCGTCCATACTTGTCCACGGACAGTCACCCCGAAATTCCTTAAGTCACTGAATCAGATGCAGAATCGAGAAAAGACCCACGTTCCTGGAAGCGCAGCGGAGCATACCCCGCTGATGAAGCAGTTCTTCGCCGCAAAGTCCGAGTACCCGGACCTGCTGCTGTTCTTCCGCATGGGCGATTTCTACGAACTGTTCTACGAAGACGCGCGCAAGGCCGCGCGGCTGCTGGACATCACCCTGACCCAGCGCGGCAGTTCCGGCGGTGCGCCGATCCCGATGGCCGGGGTGCCGGTGCATGCCTACGAGGGCTATCTGGCACGGCTGGTGGCGCTGGGCGAGTCGGTGGCGATCTGCGAGCAGATCGGCGACCCGGCGCTGGCCAAGGGTCTGGTCGAGCGCAAGGTGGTACGCATCGTCACTCCCGGCACGGTGACCGACGAGGCCCTGCTGGACGAGCGCCGCGACACCTTGCTGATGGCGATCGCACGCAACAAGCACGGCTACGGCCTGGCCTGGGCCGACCTGGCCGGCGGCCGCTTCCTGGTCAACGAGGTCGACAGCGAGGACGCGCTGGAGGCGGAACTGGCGCGACTGGAGCCGGCCGAACTGCTGGTGCCCGACGAGGACCAGTGGCCGGAGTTCCTGCGCGAGCGCCGCGGCGTGCGCCGCCGGCCGCCGTGGCTGTTCGACGCCGACAGCGGCCGCCGCCAGTTGCTGGCGTTCTTCCAGTTGCACGATCTGAGCGGCTTCGGCATCGACGACAAGCCTCGCGCCACCGCCGCCGCCGGCGCCCTGCTCGGCTACGTGGAGGAAACCCAGAAACAGCGCCTGCCGCACCTGACCGCGATCGCGATGGAGACCGCCGGCGAGGCAATCGCGATGAACGCGGCGACCCGCCGCCACCTGGAGCTGGACACGCGCGTCGACGGCGACACCCGCAACACCCTGCTCGGGGTGCTCGACAGCACGGTCACGCCGATGGGCGGGCGCCTGCTGCGGCGCTGGCTGCACCGTCCGCTGCGCCTGCGCGAGGTGCTGGTGCAGCGCCACCACGCGGTCGGCACGCTGATCGACCGCGGCGCCGACGCCGACCTGCGCGAGGCGTTCCGCGCGCTCGGCGACGTCGAGCGCATCCTCACCCGCGTCGCCCTGCGCTCGGCACGCCCACGCGACTTCTCCACGCTGCGCGACGGCCTGGGCCTGCTGCCGAAGGTGCGCGCGGTCCTGGCACCGCTGGATTCGCCGCGGCTGGCGGCGTTGGCGGCGGAGCTGGGCCAGCACGACGAGATCGCGCACCTGCTCGCCTCGGCCATCGCCGAACAGCCGCCGCTCAAGCTCAGCGACGGCGGCGTCATCGCTGCCGACTACGACGCCGAACTGGACGAACTGCGCCGGCTCAGCACCAACGCCGACCAGTTCCTGATCGACCTGGAAGCGCGCGAACGCGCCAACAGCGGCATCGCCACGCTGAAGGTCGGCTACAACCGCGTGCATGGTTACTACATCGAGATCAGCAAGGGCCAGGCCGACAAGGCGCCGGTGCACTACAGCCGGCGCCAGACCCTGACCAACGCCGAACGCTACATCACCGAGGAACTGAAGAACTTCGAGGACAAGGTGCTGTCGGCGCGCGAGCGCGCGCTGTCGCGCGAGAAGCTGCTCTACGAAGGGTTGCTGGACACGCTGGGCGAGCGCCTGGAGCCGCTCAAGCGCGCCGCCGCCGCACTCAGCGAACTGGACGTGCTGGCCGGCTTCGCCGAACGCGCGCAGGCGCTGGACTGGACCCAGCCGGAACTGGAGACCGGTGCGTGCCTGCGCATCGAACGCGGCCGCCACCCGGTGGTGGAAGCGGTGCGCGAGCAGCCGTTCGAGCCGAACGACCTGGACCTGCACCCCGACCGCCGCATGCTGGTGATCACCGGCCCGAACATGGGCGGTAAATCGACCTACATGCGCCAGAACGCGCTGATTGTGCTGCTCGCGCACATCGGCAGCTACGTGCCGGCGCGGCGCGCGGTGATCGGCCCGATCGACCGCATCCTCACCCGCATCGGCGCCGGCGACGACCTGGCCCGCGGCCAGTCCACCTTCATGGTCGAGATGGCCGAGACCAGCTACATCCTGCACCACGCCACCGCGCAGTCGCTGGTGCTGATGGACGAGATCGGCCGCGGCACCTCCACCTACGACGGCCTGGCCCTGGCCGACGCGGTGGCGCGTCACCTTGCCCACCACAACCGCTGCTACACGCTGTTCGCCACGCACTATTTCGAGCTGACCGCGCTGGCCGACGAATCGGTCGAAGGCGGCGCCAGCGGCATCGCCAACGTGCACCTGGACGCGGTCGAGCACGGCGACCGCCTGGTGTTCATGCACGCGGTCAAGGACGGCCCGGCCAACCGCAGCTTCGGCCTGCAGGTGGCGGCGCTGGCCGGCCTGCCCAAGGCCACGGTGGCGCAGGCGCGGCGACGCCTGGCGGAACTGGAACAACGCGGCGGCGAGAGCCACGCCTCGCAGATGGCGCCGCAGGCGCTGGACGCACCGCAGCAGTTCGGCCTGTTCGCGGCCACGCCGTCGGCTGCGCAGGAGGCGCTGGCCGCACTGGATCCGGACGAACTCACGCCCAAGCAGGCGCTGGAAGCGCTGTACCGGCTCAAGTCGCTGCTGTAGGCGGCCTGCGATTTAGCCCCTCTCCCACCTGGAGAGGGGTTGGGGTGAGGGTCCGGCGCGAAGCGTCTCGCCGCGTCAGGGTGCACGAGGCTTCGCCCGTACCCTCATCCGCCCCTGCGGGGCACCTTCTCCAAGGGGAGAAGGAAAGCGCTAGAGCCCCTCTCCCCCCAGGAGAGGGGTTGGGGTGAGGGTCCGGCGCGAAGCGTCTCGCAGTGTCAGAACGCACGAGGCTGCGCCCGCACCCTCATCCGCCCCTGCGGGGCACCTTCTC
>NZ_AQOK01000115.1:0-9839 GCF_000364645.1 Xanthomonas sp. SHU 308
TGGGCGCTGCCGGCCCCCGCCGGCATCCCTTGTTCGTCTGGAGAATGCAATGCATTGGGTCGATCCCGATTCCCTGCCGGAAACCCGCGGCACGCTCGCGCGCTTCCTGCTCAACCCCAAGGCCGACGTCGACGGCCTGCTGTTCGACGACGGCACCGAAGTGCACACCCCGCCGCACCTGTCGGCGCAACTGCTGAAGGCGCTGCGTCCGGGCGCCGGCCTCGGCGTACGCGGACTCAAGCCGCGCGGCGCCGATGTGCTGGTGGCGTTGGCGGTGGACCCGGATGGGTCCGCGCGCATCGTCGATGAAGGTCCGCATGCCGGTCCGCACACACCCAAGCCCAAGTCGCCGGCCAAGCACAAGCCTGCGCAGGACGCGGTGCGTCGCGCCGGCACCATCGCACGGCTGCTGCACGGCCCGCACGGGCAGGTGCATGGCGCGCTGCTGGAGGACGGGCTGATCGTGCGCTTCCCGCCGCACGCGGTGCCGGAATCTGCGCGCTGGCTCGCCGCCGGCAAGCCGCTGGTGGCGCAGGGCGAATTGCTGGAGTCCGCGCATGGCCAAGTGCTGCATGCGCAGGCGTTGGGCGCCAGCGACGCGACGCTGCAGCCGCTGAAGCCGAAGCCGCCCAAGCCTCATCACAAGCCGTTGCACGCGCATGCGGATGATGCTGCGCCGAAGGACGGGCCCAAGCCGAAACCGAAGCCCAAGCCCAAGCCCAAGCCCCACTGAGTTCCGAGTCGTCGCGGCGGTGTGCCCCTGGCCACCGCCGCGCCTGTGTTTCCCGCGCTCATCCAGGACACCGTCATGCCGCCCGTCGCGCCTGCGCAGCACCACGCACTCCTGTCCTTGTCGCCGCGCTCGTCGGCGGTGCGCGCATGAGCGGCGCCGAGAAGCGCCAGCGCCCGCGCGGCACGCGCGCGCTGGAAGCGCTCAACTTCACCATGGCCGACGTGCAGGACGGGCTCGGCCCGTTCCTGAGCGTGTTCCTGCAATCCAAGGGCTGGTCGCTGGGCGCGATCGGCTCGGTAATGACCGCCGGCGGCATTGTCGGCATGCTCGCCACCACGCCAGGCGGCGCGCTGGTCGATGCGACCAAGCGCAAGCGCAGCATCGTGGTGGTCGGCTGCAGCATGATCCTGCTGGCCTCGGCGCTGCTGTGGTGGTCGCCGACGCTGCCCGGCGTCATCGCCGCGCAGGTGATGACCGCGCTCGCCGCCGCCGCGCTGGGGCCGGCGCTGTCCGGCATCACTTTGGGCCTGGTGCGCCAGGCCGGCTTCGATCACCAGATCGCGCGCAACCAGGTCGGCAGCCATGCCGGCAACGTGGTGGCCGCGGCGCTGGCGGGCTTGCTCGGTTGGAAATTCGGTTTCGGCGCGGTGTTCGTGCTGACCGGCTGCTTCGGCGTGCTGGCGATCGTCTCGGTGTTGATGATTCCGCGCGACGCCATCGATCACCGTGCGGCGCGCGGCATGGCCGAGGCCGAGGACGACCACGGTGCGCCCGTCAGCGGCTGGTCGGTGCTGCTGACCTGCAAGCCCTTGTTGGTCCTGGCCGCGGCGCTGGCGCTGTTCCACCTCGGCAATGCGGCGATGCTGCCGCTGTACGGCATGGCCGTGGTGGCCGCGCATCAGGGCGACCCGAACGCGCTGACCGCCACCACCATCATCGTCGCCCAGTCCACGATGGTGCTCGCCTCGCTGCTGGCGATGCGCCTGATCCGCGTGCGCGGACACTGGTGGGTGCTGCTGCTGACCTTCCTGGCGCTGCCGTTGCGCGGGCTGATCGCCGCCAGCGTCATCCACACCTGGGGCGTGTTCCCCGTGCAGATCCTCGATGGCGTCGGCGCGGGCCTGCAGAGCGTGGCAGTGCCGGCGCTGGTGGCGCACCTGCTGCAGGGCACCGGCCGGGTCAACGTGGGGCAGGGCGCGGTGATGACGATGCAGGGCGTCGGCGCGGCGCTGAGCCCCGCACTGGGCGGCTGGATCGCACAGGGGTTCGGCTATCGCGCCGCATTCCTGCTGCTGGGCGGCATCTCGCTGCTGTCGCTGGCGTTGTGGGTGGGGATGCGCAAGCACCTTGTGACGGCGAAGCGCGGGCGTTCGGACGAGGAACCGGTGCCGCCGCTGCCAGCGTAGGCGTCAGTCCGGCGTCACCCCGGGCACCACCTCGCAGGCGATCCCGGCGGCGGTCAATTGCGCCGCCAGCGCCACGTGTGGCGCCTGCCGGAACGCATCGCCCGGCAGCAGGCTGACCACGCGCTGTCCGGCCTGCGCCCGTTCGATCAGCAGCGCCAGATGCGCGGCCGGATCGTCCGGCAGCGGCTGGCGGCTGGCATCGCGGCGCGCCAGGCTCAGCACCGCCGCGCTCACCTGCGCACCGACCAGCAGCAGGTCGGCCTGGTTGAGCGTACGCAGCGCCTTCAGCGTCAGCGCGCCGGGGTCGCCGCTGCCGGTGCCGACCAGCCACACGCTGCCTTGCCGCGGTACCTCGTCGCTGCGCTGCAGGCTGTCGGCGAAGGCCTGCTCGGCGGCATCGCGTTGGCCGCTCTGCAGCAGGGTCTGCACCGGTCCCTCCAGTACCTGTTCGAACCAGCGGCGGCGCTGCGGCAGGTCCGGCAGGCGCGCGCGGATGGCGGCGCGGTGGCGCGCGAACAGTTGCGCCAGTTCGGCGTAGGAATGGTCCAGTTCGGTTTCCCAGCGCTCGCGCAGGCGCCGCGCCAGCATCGGCGCCGCACCGCTGGAGGAGATCGCGATCAACAGCGGGTCGCGGTCGATGATCGCCGGCACCTGGAAGCTGGACAGCGCGGCGTCGTCGACCACGTTGACCCACTTGCGCCGCGCTCCGGCCTGTTCGGCCAGTTGCCGGTTGAACGCGTCGTCGTCGGTGGCGGCCACCACCAGCCAGGCGTCGTCCAGCCACTGCGGGTCGAAGGCGCCGTTGGCGCGCTGCAGGCGGCCCTGCGCCAGCCACTGCGCTACGGTGGGGTTGAGCGCGTGCGCGTAAACCAGCACGTCGGCGCCGGCGTGCAGCAGCGCCTCAATCTTGCGCATCGCCACCTCGCCGCCGCCGACGACCAGCACGCGGCGTCCGGCCAGGTCGGCGAACAGGGGATACAGCGGCATGCGGACTCCTGGCTGGGGCGAGGTGCGTCAGGTCGCGGGCAGGCATGTGGCGGGACCGCACGCGGCTGCGAAGCGTTCTGTCGGTCAACGATACCGAAAGGACGGCCTGGTGGAGCTGTCCGCAGCGGATGTCATTCTCCCCCGTCATCCCAACGGCCCGCGGCGGCATCAAACGCCGAACCATGCCCGGCAGCGCCTCGCCGCGCAGCCAACGCGCAGGCGCTGGCGTATGATCCGCGCTCGTCGCCCTTCCGAACCGGCATCATGGATCGAGCCCGTCCGTCCCCTTGGTGGCCACGCGTGTCGGCGTGGTGTGTCCTTTTCGCGCTGCTGTGGCAGGTGGCACCCACGCTGGCGCAGACCGCGCGCAAGCCGTCGGCCTACGAGCAACGCCCTGGCAGCAATGCCACCGTGCAGCCGGCGACGGGACCGGATTCCCTGCCGCGCCTGGACAGCCGTGCGCAGTTCCTGCAGCTCGCGCGGGTCTACAACGCCGGCACCGCGCTGGAGCTGCCGCATCTGCTGTTCGTGATCGACCGGCAGCAGGGTGGACGCGTCTACTACCTCAACACCCCGCGCTTCGCGCTGCACGAGCAATTCGTGCGCCAGCGCCTGGCGCCGGGCATGGGCAAGGCGGCGCTGAAGGCGCAGTACCGCGATCCGCAGCGCCGCTTCCTGTTCGGCACCCTGAGCTGGCAGCAGGATCTGCCGGGCTACACCTACGAGTTCTGGGAGGGCGACGTCCTTACCGCGCCCTTGTTGCAGCAGACCGATGCCGCCTTGCGCGCGTCGTTCTTCGACACGCTGCGGTTCAAGACCAACTCCACGCTGCACGAACAGGTGGCCAAGTCCGCCGGGCTGGCCTTCGTCACCCAGGAGGCGCTGCTGCGCGAGCAGCGCTTCCTGCCGTTGAACACCGGCCATGCCGAGGGACGGCTGCGCATCGTGCGTTCGGAGGCGCAGTTCCGTACGCTGTCGCCGCGCGATATCCCGGTGCTGGACGAGGTGCCGATCGCGTTGGCGCCGGTCGCCGGCCTGGTCACACAGCGCCCGTCCACGCTGTTGTCGCACGTCAACCTGCTGGCCAAGGGCTGGGGCATTCCCAATGTGTACGTGCGCGATGCGCAGGCGGCGTTGCGCCAGTACGACGGGCGCTGGGTGCAACTGGATGTCACCCACAACGACTACCGGGTGACAGCGCTGGCGGGTCCGCCGACGGCCGCACCCGCTGCCGCTCCCCGCACCGCGGCCCGCGCGCTGCCGCGTCCGGACCTGAGCGTGGCCGCGCTCCAACCGCTGGCGGCGCTGCGCGCCCGCGACAGCCGCGCCTGCGGGACCAAGGCCGCCAATCTCGGCACGCTGAAAGCGGTGCTGCCGCCGGCCGCGCGCGTGCCGGACGGCTTCTGCATCCCGTTCGCGTTCTATCAGGCGACGCTGCAGCGTCTGCAGGTCGATCAGCGCCTGCGCGACCTGCAGCGCCGCCCCGGCTTCGCCACCGATGCGGAGGTGCGTCGCGCCGCGCTGGCGGCGCTGCGTGCCGAGATCGCCGACGCCGCGCCCGATCCCGCCTTCGTGCGCGCGCTGGAGACGCAGTGGCAGGGGCAACTGCACGGCGCCGGCGTGTTCGTGCGCAGCTCGTCCAACTCCGAGGATCTGCCCGGCTTCAGCGGCGCCGGCCTGTACACCACCGTGCCCAACGTCACCCGTGCCGACGCCTTGGCCAAGGCGGTGCAGACGGTGTGGGCGTCGGTGTACAACTTCGAGGCCTACGAAGCGCGCGCCGCCGCCGGCCTGCCGCAGGACGCGGTGGCCATGGCGGTGCTGGTGCAGCTGGCCGCGCCGTCCGACAGCTCCGGGGTGATGATCACCCGCGATCCGTTCGATGCCGCGCGCCGCCATGTCACCTACATTTCGGCCAAGCGCGGCCTGGGCATCCGCGTGGTCGAGGGCAAGCGCCAGGCCGAACAGGTGATGTATTCGAGCTGGTCCAGGGCGGTGCAGGTGCTGAGCCGCTCGGCCGAGGACACCCAGCTCGTGGCCAATGCCGCCGGCGGCGTCCGCGAGGTGCCGATCGTCGGCACCCGCCAGGTACTGACCGATGCCCTCATCGCGCGACTGGCCAAGGTCGGCGCGATGACCAAGCAGGCGCTGGGCGGCGCCGACCAGGACATCGAGTGGGCGGTGGTCGGCGACGAGGTGGTGATCCTGCAGGCAAGGCCGTATGTGGAAAGGGGCGCGAGGTGAATGATGTTGCCTTGTTCTTTGAGGGGAGAGAGTTATCTATTGGAGGATCTGACGCCAATCCCAGCTTTAGCGACCATAGGTGGCCTGTCCCAGAACTTGCGCGGAAATTTGGCATGATTGTTAACTAATCTTGGACTGCGTGATGAGACGATTTTTTGCACATATGAGGCAAAAGCTCTGTGGCGGAGGAGTCGCGCCGAGATATGGGGTGGAGTCTAAAGATTTCGCGGCGGATTTTGATGGTGAAGAGCTTCTTGACGAGTTTCAGGTTGCTTCAATTCGAGCGCTGGTAGAACTGCTGGCGGAGAGATTGGGTGCGGAACGGGCCGCAGCCCTAGCTTTACGCGCGAGTCAAGCCTTCGAAACAGAAGATAGTAGCGCTATGGCATTCGCAACTGCGACAAGCTTAAAGCCGGATTGCGCGCTCTCTATCTATGTGGACTGGAATGCAAGCAGTGAAGTCGAATGGCAGGTCAATAGGATTTTTGAAACGCTTGAGCTTCCAGATCGTTGGCGCTGGGCTCCCGGCGAGGATAGATCGATGGCGGAAGCATTAAGAGTGTTGGAAAATTGGCTTTCTCTTCAAGGCTACCATTTGTGGCACGTTCTCACGGATGGGGACGATATGCTTGCATTTCCGGTGAAAACTAAGGATGCCGTGCTGGCGGAGAAGCTGGCTAGAGAGGGCGGAATGATCTTGTTCACGCTTAAGGATGCCGAGCCTTATTACGGATTTGCATCGGATTGAACCCTGTCGTCGCTGATGGGGTTTGTGTGAAAATTATTGGGAATTTTTTTATTAATTAGTATGACGCACAATTTTGTGTGCAAATTAAAATGTTCCATTGGCAATCTTAAAGTTACACTCACTCCAATCTGAGCGGCCAGAGAGATAATGGCGGTCCATCCGCCCTGACATCGGCGTATTTCGAAGCTAACCGGATGGCGCAGTTTCCCTTTTTCTCCGATGGCTTTTTTAGGCTGTGGATGGTGCGAGGCATTGTGGCCCCGCCTTTCTCGGATATGCGCGGACGAACCGATCGTTCTTGCAAGTAATGCAGCCGCCAAGGGGTTTGGGACTTTCCTATATTTTGATCCGAGCATCATGGTCGCGTATCTGCCCGATGTATTGGTTGCGCCTGAAATGCTCCTACAAGATCCGCACGATACGATGGATGGTCGCCACGACTGTCGCTAGGGTGGTATATCAGCCGAGATGTCGATGGCATCGATAGCGAGGTTTCTTCGGGGAAGCCACGCCTGAAGGGAATCTCTAGAAATTTCGAGTCTATAAATTGCGCGTCATGCACATGAAGCAATTGCGAGCGATTTTGCCGAAGTTTTTGGGGTTAGTTAGAGGTGCCCTGAAGTCTCTGCCACAACGACATTCAGTCGCTATCAAAATTCTGGTAGAAGCGGCTTCAGCCGCGACCCGCAGCGCCCGGCAGATCGCCGGTCGCTTCCATCGGCTCACGCCGTCGGCGCGTCCGCATTGCGGTGATGCGCAGCCGTGGACTTGCTGTCGCGCTCGGCCGCCAGCAGGGTCAGCGAGCGGCCGATGCCGTGCCATTGCGAGCCGCCGGGCAGGCCGTGTTCGCCGTTGCGCTCGGCGGTGTCGATCAGCACGCGCCAGTGTTCGCCTTCGACCAGCGGCAGGGTGAACGGGACGTCCTCGACCGCGCCGTTGACGATCATCAGCAGGGTCACGTTCGACGCGGCCTGGCGCAGGCCACTGGATGGGGCGCGGCCGTCCAGGCGCATCATCAGCGCGCGGGCGTGCGGGTCGTGCCAGGAGGCTTCGGTCATCTCCTCGCCATCCGGGGCCAGCCAGGTCACGTCCTTGATGCCCAGTTCCTCGTCGTAGACGCCGTCGAAGAAGCGCGCGCGGTGCAGCAGCGGGTAGTGCGCGCGCAGGTGGGTCAGGCGCGAGACGAAGGCGCTGAGCTGGTGCGCGCGCGGGCCGGCTTCCCAGTTCAGCCAGGTCAGTTCGTTGTCCTGGCAGTAGGTGTTGTTGTTGCCGCCCTTGCTGCGGCCGAACTCGTCGCCGGCCAGCAGCATCGGCGTGCCCTGCGACAGCAGCAGGGTGGCCAGCATGTTGCGCATCTGCCGCAGGCGCAGCGCGTTGATCTGCTCGTCGTCGGTCTCGCCTTCCACGCCATAGTTGGCGGAGATGTTGTTGTCCGAGCCGTCGCGGTTGTGCTCGCCGTTGGCCTCGTTGTGCTTGTGCGCGTAGCTGACCAGGTCGTGCAGGGTGAAGCCGTCGTGGGCGGTGACGAAGTTGACCGAGGCGGTGGGGCGGCGGCCGCGGTGGTGGAACAGGTCGGCCGAGCCGGTCAGGCGCGTGGCCAGTTCCGCCAGCTGGCCTTCGTCGCCGCGCCAGAACGCGCGCACGTTGTCGCGGAACTTGTCGTTCCACTCCGACCAGCCCGGCGGGAAGCCGCCGACCTGGTAGCCGCCGGGGCCGACGTCCCATGGCTCGGCGATCAGCTTGACCTGGCTCAGCAGCGGATCCTGGCGGCAGGCGTCGAGGAAGCCGCCCTTGGGGTCGAAGCCGTGGTGCTCGCGGCCGAGGATGGTCGCCAGGTCGAAGCGGAACCCGTCCACGTGCATCTCCGACACCCAGTAGCGCAGCGAGTCGTTGACCATGCGCAGCGCGCCGGCATTGGTCAGGTCGAAGGTGTTCCCGGTGCCGGTGTCGTTGATGTAGAAGCGGCGGTCCTCGGCCAGGCGGTAGTAGCTGGCGTTGTCGATGCCCTTGAACGACAGCGTCGGCCCCAGTTCGTTGCCTTCGGCGGTGTGGTTGTAGACCACGTCCAGGATCACTTCCAGCCCGGCGCTGTGCAGCCGGGCCACCATCTGCTTGAACTCGGACACCGTGCGCGTGGCCATGTAGCGCGGGTGCGGGGCGAAGAAGCCGATGGTGTTGTAGCCCCAGTAATTGCGCAGGCCCTGCTTGAGCAGGTATTCGTCGTCGACGAAGGCGTGCACCGGCAGCAGTTCCACCGCGGTCATGCCCAGGCGCTTGATGTGCTCGACCACCTCGTCCACCTTCAGCCCGGAGAAGGTGCCGCGCCAGGCCTCGGGGACCGAGGGGTGGCGCATGGTGGTGCCGCGCAGGTGGGTCTCGTAGATCACCGTGCTGTCCCACGGCGTCTGCGGGCGCTGGTCCTTGCCCCAGGTGAAGGCCGGATCGATCACCGCGCACTTGGGCATGTAGGCGGCGCTGTCGCGGCGGTCGAAGCTGAGGTCGGCATCCTTGTGGCCGATGGTGTAGCCGAACAGGGCCGGCGCCCATTTCAGTTCGCCGACCAGTTGCTTGGCGTAAGGATCGAGCAGCAGCTTGTTGGGATTGAAGCGGTGCCCGGCGTCGGGCGCATACGGACCGTACACGCGATAGCCATAGAGCTGGCCGGGGCGCGCGTCGGGCAGGTAGCCGTGCCAGATCTCGTCGGTGTACTCGGGCAGGGCGATGCGTTCGATCTCGCGGCCGCGATCGTCGAACAGGCACAGCTCCACCTTGGTGGCGTGCGCCGAGTACAGGGCGAAGTTCACCCCCAGGCCGTCCCAGGTGGCGCCCAGCGGATACGGCAGGCCCTCGCGGATACGCGAACGGCGGGTGAGCTTGCGCACGGGCATGAAGGATCCTTAGGAAGAGGTACTGCCGTTGCCGGCGCTGCGTCGCGGTTGCGACGGCGGCAGCGCCTCGGCATCGGCTTCGGCGGCCGCTTCCGCGGCCACCAGGCGTTCGGCCATGGCCCAATGGCGGGCGGCGTGGCCATCGGGTCGCCCTTCGGCTTCCCAGATTTCGTGTGCGAGTTGGCGGATGCGGCGTTGGCGTGTTTCTGCGTCCATGGCTTCTTGCGAGATCAGGGGGAGGCGACCAGCACGGCCACCGGGAACTCGGCGAACAGCGCCGACACCGCAATGGCCGACGTCGCGTCGACGGTAGCACTGGCCAGCACCGGGCGATACTGTGCCTGCGGCAGTGTCAGAACCGTGTTACGCCAATCGAACTGCGCCCGCAGCGGCGCGTCCGGCCGCAGCGCCTGCGCGGCCGCGGCCAGCCGCGGTACCGCCACCGCCAGCGAGGTGCCCTCGTGTTCGCGCACGAAGCCGAGCACGTGTTGGGCCTGCGGGCCCTGCGCCTGCAGCGGCGTGTAGCGGCCGTGCGCGAACAAGTCCGGATGCGCGCGCCGCAGCTGCAGCAGCTGTGCGGTCAGCCACGCCTTGACGTGGCCGCTGTGCCAGTCCTGCAGCAGCGCGTCCGCTGCGGTGGCGTCGCGCAGCCAGGCCTGGCGCAGCGCGTAGTCCACCGGGCGGCGGTTGTCCGGATCCACCAGCGACAGATCCCAGCCCTCGCTGCCCTGGTACAGGTCGGGCACGCCGGGCAGGGTCAGGCGCAGGGTGGTCTGCACCAGGCTGTTGAGCGCGCCGGCCGGGGCCAGCGCCGCGGCCGCCTGCGCCAGCGC
>NZ_AQOK01000116.1:0-3369 GCF_000364645.1 Xanthomonas sp. SHU 308
GTGCCCAAGCCCGAACCCGCCAAGCCCGTGGCCACCCCGGCCACCACGGCGGCCGCCAAGCCGGCGCCGAGCGTGCCCGCCGCGCCTGCCGCTTCCGGCACCGGCTTCGCCGTGCAGCTGGGCGCGTTCGGCAAGGCCGAGGACGCCAATGCCCTGCGCGACAAGGTGCGCGCGGCCGGCTTCAGCGCCTTCGTCGAGCAGGTGCGCACCGACAAGGGCGCGCTGAACCGGGTGAGGGTCGGCCCGGTCGCCAACCGCGCCGATGCCGAGCAGTTGCGCGCCCAGGTGGCAGCCAAGGTCGGTATCAGCGGTATGGTACGTCCACATCCTTGATCGGGCCGCGGCCCATGGAGTAGCACGATGGTCCAGGGAAGGCAGGCGCGACGCGCGATCGGCGCGATGCAGCGGCTCGGCCGCGGGAGGCGCGCATGATCGACATGGTGCTGTTGACAGTGATCCTGGTTTCGGCCCTGCTCGGGGCCCTGCGCGGGTTCGTCGGCATCGTGGTCGGCACGCTGTCCTGGTTCCTGGCCGGCTGGGCCACGTTCCAGTTCGGCGGCAATGCCGGGCAGTGGCTGGCCAACGGGTCCCGGCCGAGCATGAGCTACTACCTGGGCGGCTACGCGCTGACCTTCGTGACGGTGATGGCGGTGGTCGGCATCACCGGCATGGTGATCCGCACCGCGGTGCGCTCGACCGCGCTGTCGGGCACCGACCGCGCGCTCGGCTTCGGCCTGGGTGCGGCGCGCGGCGGCTTCTTCGCCGCGGTGCTGGCGTTCCTGATGAGCTTCACCCCGCTGACCCGCGAGCCGGACTGGCAGCATTCCATGGTGCTGCCGGTGCTCAACCCGGGCGTGGGCTGGATGCGCGCGCAGATACCGGACTGGCACATGCCGCAGATGCCGCAGATGAACCTGTCGCAGATGCCGCAACTGAACGTGTCGCAGATGAATTTGGGCAACTTGCCCGCGGCAGGCGATAATGCCGCGCTGGGCAACGCCCTGCAGGCCAGTGGGCTGCAGGAGATGATGTCCAAGGCCCTGGGACGTCCCGGGGTGCGGTCCGCGCAGCCCGGGGGCGATCCGTCGCAACTGATGCCCGCGAACATCGATCCGGCGCAGGCGCGTCCGGCGCAATTCGACCCGGCACGGGTCGAACCCAACGGCCAGGCACGGCCACCTTCCCAATAGCGGCATCCCCGCCGCGGAGAGCGTTGACATGTGTGGCATCGTCGGAATCGTCGGCAACCAGAACGTGGCCGGGCAACTCTATGACGGCCTGGCCGTGCTGCAGCACCGCGGCCAGGACGCGGCGGGCATCGCCACCGCCGACGGCACCCGCCTGCGCGTGCAGAAGGCCAACGGGCTGGTCCGCGACGTCTTCGACGAGAAGCGCATGGCGGTGCTGGAAGGCCGCGTCGGCATCGCCCATTGCCGCTATCCGACCGCCGGCTCGGAAGGCATGGACGAGGCGCAGCCGTTCTACGTGAATTCGCCGTACGGCATCGCGCTGGCCCACAACGGCAACCTGGTCAATACCGAAGCCCTGCGCCAGCAGGTGTTCGAGGCCGACCGCCGCAACATCAACACCGATTCGGACAGCGAAGTGCTGCTGAACGTGTTCGCCTACGAGCTCGACGCGCAGCGCATGCTGACCCCGGAGGCGGCGATCCGCGCCGTGGCCGGCGTGCACCGCCGCTGCAAGGGCGGCTACGCGGTGGTCAGCGTGGTGCTGGGCCTGGGCCTGGTCGCGTTCCGCGACCCGCACGGCATCCGTCCGCTGGTGCTGGGCAAGCGCGAGAGCGTGGAGGGCGACGAGTACATCGTCGCCTCCGAGTCCTCGGCGCTGGACATTCTCGGCTTCACCCGCGTGCGCGACGTGCGCCCCGGCGAAGCGCTGGTGATCACCGGCCGCGGCGAGCTGTTCTCCGAGGTCTGCGCCTCGCCCACCGACCACACCCCGTGCATCTTCGAGTACGTGTACTTCGCGCGGCCGGACTCGATGATCGACAACGTCTCGGTGCACAAGGCGCGCATGCGCATGGGCATGAAGCTGGGCGAGAAGATCCTGCGCCTGCGCCCGGATCACGACATCGACACCATCATTCCGATCCCGGACACCTCGCGCGACGCCGCGCTGGAGATCTCCAACGTGCTCGGGGTGAAGTACCGCGAGGGCTTCGTCAAGAACCGCTACATCGGCCGCACCTTCATCATGCCGGGGCAGGGCGAGCGGGTGAAGTCGGTGCGCCGCAAGCTCAATCCGATCCACCTGGAATTCCGCAACCGCGTGGTGCTGCTGGTCGACGACTCGATCGTGCGCGGCACCACCAGTCGGCAGATCGTGCAGATGGCGCGCGACGCCGGCGCGCGCAAGGTGTACCTGGCCAGCGCGGCGCCGCCGGTGCGCTATCCCAACATCTACGGCATCGACATGCCGGCCGCCGACGAACTGGTCGCGCATGGCCGCAGCGAGCAGGAGATCCAGGAATTCCTCGGCTGCGACTGGCTGATCTACCAGGACCTGGAAGACCTGGAGACCGCGGTGCGCGAGGGCAACCCGGAACTGAAGGCGTTCGACTCCTCGTGCTTCAACGGCCAGTACACCACCGGCATCGAACCGGGCTATTTCGAGCGGATCATGCAGCTGCGCTCGGACGAGGCCAAGCGCAAGCGCCGTGCCTGAGTCCCGCCGCCGCGCCCGGGCGCGGCGCATGCTCGCGCTGGCGGGTCTGGCGGCGCTGTGCGGCGGCTGCACTGCTGACGACGCCACGCGGCCGGTGCAGGCGCTGGACGACCCGCGCCTGCGCGACGGCAGCGTGCCGAGTGCGCAGTTGACCATGCTGCAGCTGTACATGGCCCCGGACCAGTTGGCGGTGCTGCAGCCGGGCTACCGCGCACCGCTGGCGATCGCCGGCGCGCAGCGCATCGGCGAGGACCTGCTGCTGCTGCGCCTGCGCGCGCAGCGCTCCTCCGACGACGTGCGCGCCGATGCGCCGCAGTGGGGGTATGCCGTCGATTGCCGCGACGGCACGTCGCGCCTGCTTGCCGCCGGCATCGGCGTCGACGCCGGCTGGCCGTCGGGCGCACCGCTGGCGAGCATCCCCGAACCGCCAGCGGCCGACCGCCGCAGCGCCTTCGCCCTGGCCTGCGCGCATCGCGTGGACTGCGTGTTCAAGGTGCCCGGCAACCGCTGCGAGCAGGCCCAGCGCACCTGGCTGGAACGGCGCCAGGCGGCAGCGCATCCGCAGGCGGCGCCGTGAACGGCGACCTGTACCAGGCCGCGCGCGCCTGCCTGGACGCCGCCGACCCCGACGAGAAGGTGGCGCTGACCCAGCGCCATGCCGCGGCCTGGCGCGACGGCGCGCTC
>NZ_AQOK01000117.1:0-3211 GCF_000364645.1 Xanthomonas sp. SHU 308
GCGGAGCGGGCGCGGGCGGCTGCTATCCTATCGGCCAGTGAACGAACGGCCGAGCGTGCCGGAGGGTTGCGACGTGTGGGAACTGGTCAAGGCCGGTGGCTGGCCGATGGTGCCATTGCTGCTGTTGGGCGTGGTCGCGCTGGCGATCGTCCTGGAGCGGTTCTGGAGCCTGCGCCGTAGCGAGGTGTTGCCGCCGGGACTGGGCCAGGAAGTGCGCAACTGGGCCACGCGCGGCAAGCTCGACCCCACCCACATCGAATCGCTGCGGCGCAATTCGCCGCTGGGCGCGTTGCTCGCGGCCGGCCTGGACGTACGCAACCGTCCGCGCGAGATCGTGCGCGAGCGCATCGAGGACACCGGCCGGCACGTCGTGCACCGCATGGAGCGTTACCTGAACGCGTTGGGCACGATCGCCTCGGCCGGGCCGCTGCTGGGCCTGCTCGGCACCGTGGTCGGCATGATCCAGATGTTCCTCGGCATCCTCGACCATGGCCTGGGCGACGTGAACCAGCTCGCCGGCGGCATCGGCAAGGCGCTGGTGTGCACCGCCACCGGCATGATCATCGCGGTGCCGGCGCTGATCTTCCATCGCCATTTCAAGGGCCGCATCGCCGGTTACGTGATCGAGATGGAGCAGGAAGCCACCGCGCTGACCGATGCGCTCGACGGCCATGGCCGGGCGGTTGCGCCGGCACGCGGCGCCGCGTCGAACGCCGCGTCGGCCAAGGGCTGAGCCGGTGCGGATCCGCGACGACCGTGGCCAGGACGAGCCGCACATCGACCTGGTACCGTTGATCGACGTCATCCTGGTGCTGATCATCTTCTTCGTCGTGACCACCACCTTCGATGCGCGTTCGACGCTGCAACTGCAGCTGCCCAACGCCAGCGACCGCAATGCGCCGCCGCCAGCGCGCGCGCTGAGCGTGCTGATCAACGCCGACGGGCATTACTTCATCAACGACCAGGAAGTGCTGCGCACCGACGTGGAGTCGGTCAAGCGCAGCATCGCCCAGGTCGCCGGCGACGACCGCGAGCAGCCGGTGCTGCTGCGCGCCGACGCGCGCACGCCGTACCAGGCGGTGGTCACCGCGCAGGACGCGCTGGGCCAGCTCGGGTTCCGCCGCATCGCCATCGCCACTGCCCCCGAAGTCAACAGGGACGGAAGCTCCAAGTGAATGTACCCACCGACGTGCCCGTCCAGGATTCCCCCTGGCGGACCTATCGCCGCCTGTTGTCCTATGCCGGCGGCTACCGCGGCCTGCTGCTGATCGCCGCCGTCGGCGCGCTGCTGGAAGCGCTGGCCGGCTCCGGCTTCCTGGCGCTGATGAAGCCGATCACCGACGAGACCTTCATCGCCCGCAACCGCGAGGTGGCGATGTGGCTGCCGTTGCAGATCGTCGGCCTGTTCGTGCTGCGCGGTATCGCCGGCTACGTCACCGACATGTCGATGGGGCGCGCGGCGCGGAGCATTTCCCGCGATTTCCGGGTCAACGTGCTGGACAAGTACCTGCGCCTGCCGGGCAGCCGCTTCGATGCCGAGCCGGTGGCGTCGATGCTGGTGCGGCTGGGTTCGGACAGCGAGCAGGTGGCGCAGGCCGCGGTCGACGCGATGAAGGTGATGGTGCAGCAGACCCTGCAGATCGTCGGCGCGCTGGCGGTGATGCTGTGGTACAGCTGGACGGTGACCGTGACCATCCTGCTGGTCGCGCCGCCGCTGGCGTGGGTGATGGACCGCGTGGCCAAGCGCTACCGGCGGGTCAGCCACCGCATCCAGGAGAGCAACGCCGAGCTGATGCAGTCCGCCGAGCAGGCCCTGTCCGGCAACCAGGAGGTCAAGGTCTACGGCGCGCGCGCCAGCGAGATGGAGCGCTACCAGCACCTGGCCGACACCAACCTGCATCTGGCGATGAAGGTCGAGTCCACCCGCGGCATCTCCTCGGCCGCGGTGCAGTTGCTGGGCGCGATCGGCCTGGCCGCGTTGCTGCTGATCGCCGGCCACGAGGCGCTGGCCGGGCGCCTGACCGCCGGCGAGTTCGTCTCGCTGATGACCGCGATGATGGCGATCATCCCGGCGCTGAAGAACCTCACCAACGTGCAGAACATGCTGCAGCGGGGCGTCGCCTCGGCGCAGCGGCTGTTCGTGGTGCTGGATGCGCCGGAGGAACAGGACAGCGGTACCCGCCACATCGAGCGCGCGCAGGGCCGGATCGAGTTCCGTGAGGTCACTGCCGCCTATCCGGGACAGGCGCGGCCGGCGCTGGCCGAGGTCAGCTTCGTCGCCGAACCCGGCACCGTCACCGCCATCGTCGGCCGCTCCGGCAGCGGCAAGTCGAGCCTGGTCAAGCTGATCCCGCGCTTCTACGACCCGCAGTCCGGGCAGATCCTGCTCGACGGCCATCCGCTGCAGGAGTACCGCCTGGAGGATCTGCGCCGACAGATCGCCCTGGTCGGCCAGCAGGTGATGCTGTTCGACGGCAGCATCGCCGAGAACGTCGCCTACGGCGAGATGCGCGAGGCCGGCCCTGCGCAATTGCAGCAGGCGATCGCCGATGCCAACGCGATGGAGTTCGTCGAGCACCTGCCGGACGGCCTGCAGTCGCAGGTCGGGGCCAAGGGCGGGCGCCTGTCCGGCGGCCAGCGCCAGCGCCTGGCGATCGCCCGCGCCATGCTCAAGGACGCGCCGATCCTGATCCTCGACGAGGCCACCGCCGCCCTGGACAACGAATCCGAGCGGCTGGTGCAGGATGCCTTGCACCGGCTGATGCCCGACCGCACCACGCTGGTCATCGCCCACCGCCTGTCGACCATCGAACACGCCGACCAGGTGCTGGTGATGGACCACGGCCGCATCGTCGAGCGCGGCACCCACCGCGAGCTGCTGGCGCTGGGCGGGGTGTATGCGCACCTGCACAGCATGCAGTTCCGCGAAAGGCAGTTCGGATGAGCGAGCGCGGGCCGCACACCCCCGCCTATTGGTACGGCACGGGTTCGCCGCCGCTGCACGCGCGCGTGCTGACCCCGCTGTACGCGGCGGCGATCGCGTTGCGCCGCGCGCTGTACCGTCGCGGCTGGCGCAAGCGCCACAGCATCGCCGCGCCGGTGGTGGTGGTCGGCAACCTCACCGCCGGCGGCACCGGCAAGACGCCGTTGACCATCGCCCTGGTGCAGCGCCTGCGCGACGCCGGCTGGAGCCCGGGCGTGGCCAGCCGCG
>NZ_AQOK01000118.1:0-7377 GCF_000364645.1 Xanthomonas sp. SHU 308
CCAGGCCCTGCACCTGCACGCGGCCCTCGCCGGCCAGCGCCGCCGCATCGACCTGCGACCAGCGCACGCCCAGCCAGGCCCAGCTGCCGTCGGCGAAGTAGCCGGCGATGCGCGCCGGCAGCGTCGGCGCCTGCCCGGGCGCGATGCGCACGTCCACCGCTTCGGTCGCCACCGCGCGCTCGGCGAACACCTGCCATTCGTCCAGCCCGACCGCGTAGTGGCCCTCGCCCTGCACCGCGGTCTGCAGCACCGCGCGCAAGGCCGTGGTAACCACCGGCGCGAACGTCACCCGGCTCGGCGCGCCATCGCCATGCACCGGATAGCCGCCGCGCACGGCGATGTCGCGCCACTGCGTGCCGTCGCGGTATTGCAACGTCCACGCGCGCGGCAACGCCACCCCGCCCTGCGGCTGGTCGTCCCAGAAATACAGCGCCGCCGCGTTCAGCCGTTGCGGTTGCGGCCACTCGTACTGCACCCACACCGAAGCCGGCTGCGCGCGTCCCCAACTGCCCCAGCGGCGGTCGGCGGCCGGCACCTGGTCCGGCACCGGCAGCAGCCCGTCGTTGAGCGCCTGCAGGCGGTGATGGCCGGCGGTGAACTGCGCGCTCGGCGTGGCCTCGCCCTGCACTTGCAGCGTCTGCCCGGCCGGAGCCGCCGCCGCGATCACCTTGACCTCGGCGTGCCCCTGCAACGCGCCATCGTCGGCCTGCAACTGCAAGGTGTAGGCGCCGGGCGCAGTGAAGCGCACCTGCGTGGTGGCCGCCTGCGGCTGCTCGAACAGCGCCGCGCCGCCGGGCGGTGCGTGCAGCGTGCGCCAGTGCAGCGTCAGCGTGCCGTTCGGCAACGCGTCGTCGCCGACCCGGCCGACCAGGCGCATCACGCCGCCCGCCGCACTGCCGTCTTCCTGCCAGGCCTCGACCTGCGGCGCCTGGTTGCCGTGCGCCACCGGCACGGCGGCGCCGCTGGCATAGGCCTGGAGTTCCTTGATCCCGGTGCGCAGTGCGCCGGCGTGCGTCACCTGCAGACGCCAGCGCTGCGCGCGCAGCGGCGGGAAACGGATGCGGTTGCGGTTGCCCTGCGCGATCGGTGCATCGCGCACCTGGCCCGGCACGGTCTTCCACACGCCGGCGTCGAAGTACTGCAGCACGTACAGCCATGGCGGCGCGTAGCCGGCGCGCGTGCCCGACGGGAAGCCGTGCTGTTCACCCGGAGGCGAGGAACTGCGATAGAAGTACACGCGTACATCGTCCAGGGTCTGCGGGCGCTGCAGATCCAGCTCCAGCCAGTCGCTGGCGGCAGGCGAACCGACGGTCCCCCAGAACAGTTCGTTGGCGGTGCTGCCGTCGACCGCCGCCGTGGCCGGAAACCCGTCGGCCGCATAGCTGGCGCTGACCGTCGCGCCCTGCGCCAGATTGCGCGCGGCCGGCGGCAGCGCGGTGTCCAGCCCGGCCTCGGCCAGCACCGCGCCGATCCGCGCCGCGGCAGGAAACCGCACCTGCTGCGGCGCCTGCAATGCCAGCCGATGCGCGGCCAGCACCTGCATCTGCGCGGCACCGGCATTGACCACATCCGGCAAGGCCTGCACGCGGCCGCTGGCCGGGTCGTACAGCACGTGCGCCAGACGATCGACGGTGAAAGCCAAATGCCCGTCCAGGTACAGCGAATAGCCCTTTGGCGCGGCCCCGCCGTAGCGGCGCCCGTCGCGGTCCCAGACGATGCTCAGGTCGCGATCGCGATAGCGTAGGCGGTCGGCGGCGAAATGGTCCCAGCCGATGTCGATCGGATACAGCTCGATCAGGGTATCGCTGCGCGGGCGCAGGCCCATCGCATCCTCGATCACAGTGAAGTTGGTGGCGCCGAGCTGGGTGTGGTGGATCCACGAGCGATAGCCGATGCGGCCGCCATCGGCGGCGCTGCCCTGCGCCCAGAACTCGTTCTGGTCCGGATAGCGGTTGTCGCCGTCGATGTAGTGCGCCCACGCGTTCCAGTACAGCAGCTTGCGGTAGCTGGACGCATCCAGGTACGGGCTCGGGTAATCACGCAACACGCTGCCGAGCAGGCGGAACGCCACGGTGGAATTGATCACCGAGAAATTGTTGCTGCCGCCGGCGCCGCGCGCCTGCGCGTCGGCCTGGTTGGCGGTGTAGAACGGAAACAGCGGGAACTGCCGCGCATCGGCGAACAGACGCAGCGCTCGCACGTACTTGGGGTCGTCGTCGGCATCGCCGTGCCTGGGCATCAGGCCGACACTGAAGGGGTAGTAATTGTTGGTTTCCTTCCAGTCCACCGGCAGGCGCGACCCGTCGGCCTGGCGCTGCTTGAGCAGGTCGCCGTGCAGGCCCATGCCGTCGGCCTGTGCACTGTGGTCCTGCCACAGCACATCCAGCACGGCGCGGCGGATCTTCGCCGCCAGCGCCTGCGTGCGCGTGGCCGTGGCGGCATCGCCGGCCAACTGCGCGGCCTGCGCAGCGGCCAGCGCATTGGCGTACACGTACGCGCTCTCGCTGCGGTCCATGCGCGGCGCGCCATGCCGCTTGGCCCAGTCGAAGGACACCGCGTCGGCGTCGTTGCCGGTCATCGCCGCCCAGTCGTATTCGATCAGGCCGTTGCCGTTGCGGTCGTAGGCGCGCAGCAGCGCGTCCACGTCGTCGCTGGCGTAGCGCGCCAGTTGCCCGGCGATCGCCGGCGGCCCGCCGTGCACCTGGTAGGCGCGCCAGGCGGCGGCGCTGAGGTACTGGGCGTAGGAGTTGGACCAGTTCTCCGGCGCGCCGGGATTGTCCACGTACTTGCCGCCGCCGGCGGTTTCGCCGGCGCCGAGCCAGGAGCCGTAGGCGTAGAGCGGATCGCGCAGGTACTTGAGGTCATCGATGAACATGCCGGTGGTGAGCACGATGGCGTTGTCGTAGCCGAGCACGCCTTCGATCGCCACCGGGAACTGGTAGTCGTTGCCGGGCACTGCCGCGTCGAGGAAATTGAAGCGCAGCAGCCACCAGCGGTAGAACAGGGTCTTGTCGAGATTGTCCTCGGGCGTGTCCAGGTACGGCAGGTTGTCGGCCCACCAGCGGTTGTAGGCGACGACGTGGTCGCGGTAGGCCTGCTGCGGCGACTGCGCGGCGATGCGCCGGTATTCCTGCAGCGAGGCAGGCAGCTCGCGCGCGGTCAGCCCCAGTTGCACCTTCAGCGTCGGCGCGGCGCCGTGCGCCGGCACCATCAGTGGCCGCGCGATGCTTGCGCCATCGACCGCGAAGCCGTCGCCGGAGAGCCGCGGGAACAGCGTGGTGATGGCGTTATGGGTGACGAAGGCGCCGGTCAACTCGGCGCTGTCGGGATGCGTGGCCATCGGCGAGACCGCACGCAGGGTCAGGCTGTGCGCCACGCCGTCGACACTGGACACGGTGACTTCGGCCACCGCCACGTTCTGTTCGCTGATGAACTTGACCAGTTGCAGGCGCACGCCGCCACCGGCATACACGCTGCTGAAATAGCTCGGCGTCTGCCGCCGCTGCGCGCTGTCCTCGACCAGCGCGATCGGCACGCCGTCGCGCTCCAGTTGCAGGCGGAACAGCGCGTCGTGGCCGGTCTTGTGCACGTAGGCCACGTCTCCCACGAAGCCAGGCTCCTCCGGCTTGTGCGTGTACAGGTAGGCGGCGCGGCCGCGGGTGAAAAGCCAGTTGTTGCTGTCGCCGAAACCGCCGCCGGTGCCCTGCCGCGCCAGCAGTCGGTCGATCCAGAAATCGCGACCGGGCGCGCTGCCGGCACCCGCCGCCAGGTCGGCGGCGAACACCCGCTGCAACTGGCCCTGCCCCTGCCCCGGCGCGAACGCCACGCCGCTATCAGGCAAGGGATGCGCATCGCCCTTGAAGTGCGGCATGCCGATCGCGGCATTGCTGGGCTGCAGGCCTTCGCCGTCGCGGTCGAGGTCGCCGACGGCGGCTGACGCCGCCACCGCAGTCGCAGCGAACGACAGTCCAACCAGGAGAGCGATGGCGCCGCGCCGCACGCGCGATGCGGCGCCACCGGGTGCAGACGTGCGACTCAAAACTCGGTCCTGATCCGCGCCCAGAAGTAACGCCCCAGCGTGTCGTAGGTGAACGCATCGGTGTTGGCCGCGCTGGCATAGCCGTAGTAGCGCGGCGGCGTGCGATTGCCGAGGTTGTTCACGCCCAGCGCCAGGGTGGTATGCAGGCTCTCGAACTTCCGGCTCACGCTGGCGTCGTGATAGGTCACCGTGCCGACCGGGAAGTACACGCAACTGCCGTCGGCGGCGGTGTTGACGCAGAAGTCCTCGTAGGCGCTGCCGACGGTGGTGCGCCCGATCAGGCGCGTGTTCCAGCTCGCGTGCCAGGGGCCGTTGTCCCAGTCGAGCGTGAAGTTGGCGCGCCAGCGCGGCATGTTGCCGTAGCTGGATTGTTCGCCCACGTAGTTGTGCGGATCGCCGCTGAACGTGTAGCTGGACAGGTAGGTGGCATCGACGCCGGCGCGGAAGCGGCCCCATGCCGTCTCCGGCAAGGCGTACTTGATGCCGACGTCGTCGCCGCGGATGTCGACCTTGCCGCTGTTGATCGCGAACGGCACGGTGACGCTGACCAGTTGCCCGGTCGGGCCGCGCTTGATCAGCGGGCAGTAGGCGCTCTGGCCGTCGTAGCAGTTCTGCAGCACCTGATCCAGGCCGGTGCCGTTGATCATGTCGTCCAGGGTGACGCGCCAGCTGTCCAGATTCAGCGACAGACCCTCGGCCCAGCCCGGGTCGTACACCGCGCCGATGTTGTAGGAACGGCCCTGCTCGGGCTTGATCGCGAAGCCCGCGTTGGCCGAGCCGGTGGTGAGCACGGTGAACGAGGAGCTGTTGACGAAGCTGCCGTTGGTCGGCACGTTGGCGCAGGCCGCGGGATTGCCGCCGCCGGTGTAGCCTTTGCACGGATCGGTATAGGTGCCGGCGTCGTCGACCACGCCGTTGAACGGGGAGCCGTACAGATCGCCCAGCGCCGGCGCGCGGAACACCTGTGAGCCGGTGGCGCGGATCAGCAGGTTGTCGATCGGTCGCCATTCCAGCGCCACCTTGCTGTTGGTGGTGCTGCCCCAGTAGTCGTAGCGCGAGTAGCGCGTGCCCAGGTTGAGGTTGAGCGCCTGCGCGCCGGTCACGCCCTTGAGCAGCGGTACCAGCACTTCGGCATACGCCTCCTTGATGGTCTCGTCGTGGCCCTGGTTCATGATGCAACCGTCGTTGTAGTCGCAGTTGCCTTCCGCATCGGCCGCCGCCACCGGGTTGCTGGTGCCCTGCGAGAAGCCGTTCTTGCGGAACGACAGGCCGAACGCGGCCTGCACCGCGCCGGCCGGCATCGCGAACAGGTCGCCGTTGACGCTGGCCTCGGCGAACTTCATCGTGCTCTCGTCGATCAGGTCGACCGCGCTCTGGGTGGCCTTGATGCCGGCGATGGTGGCCGGATCGTCCGGGTTGAACACGTTGATCGGGGTGCAGCCGGCGATGACGTTGCCGGGCGTACCGCACTTGATGGTGCCGTCGGTGTCGCGGAACGAGGCACCCACCGCGTTGTTGAGCGCCGAGGTGATGGAGAAGCCGTTGCGCACCAGGGTGTCCTTGTAGTGCGCGTAGCCGGCCGCCGCATCCCACTGCCAGCTGCTGTCGCCGAACTTGCCGCGCAAGCCGGCGACGATGTTGGTCTGGTACATCGTCGAGGTGTAGACGCGGGTGTTGGCCGGCACCGAACGCAGCAGGTAGCGGCTGAGCTGGGCGCCGAAGGGGTTGTAGTAGTTCTTCGCGGCGTTGGGCAGTTCCAGGCCGTAGGCGGTGAGCTGCGAGGTGGTCTCGCTGCGGGTCCAGAACATGTCCAGGTAGCCCTGCACGTTCGGGGTGAAATCGAACGTGGCGTGCGCAGAGGCGTTGGTGCGCTGCACCGGGGTGATCAGGTACTGCCCGGTGTAGGAGTTGTAGCCTTCCACCGCCTGGCTGTAGGTATGGAAGTCGCTCGCGGTGACCTGGCCCGGCGCCAGGTCGGCATTGGGCGTCAGCACGCTGCCATTGCGCAGGAAGGCGCGGGTGCCGTTGCCGCGGCGCTCCACCACCTGGCCGTTGAGATAGTTCTGCGCGGTGCGCGCGTAGTCGCGATCGCTGTCGTACAGCGCGTTCATCGAGCTGCGGCTCACGCCCAGGATCAGCCCGCCGCGGTCCCAGGTCTTGCCCCACTCCAGGCCGAGCGAGCGCCGGTTGCCGTCGCCGTGCGTGCTCAGGCCGTAGTCGGCGGTGGCGGCGAAGCCATCGTACTTGTCCTTGAGGATGATGTTGACCACGCCGGCGATGGCGTCGGAGCCGTACACCGACGAGGCGCCGTCGGTGAGCACCTCGATGCGCTCGACCATGGCCGCCGGAATCGCGTTGACGTCCACGCCGGGCGCGGCGGCGACGCTGCTGGCCGGCCCGGCCATGCGATGGCCGTTGACCAGCACCAGGGTGCGCTCCGGGCCGAGGTTGCGCAGCGACACCAGCGCGCGGCCGTGACTGAAGCCGGAGTTGAGCGCGACGTTGGGCATGTTGCCGGCCATCGCCGGCAGTTGCTGCAGCAACTGGCCGAGGGTGTCCTGGCCGCTGTCCTCGATGCGCTGGCGGTCGATGGTGATGACCGGGCTGGCGGTTTCCGCATCCACCCGGCGCAGATGGCTGCCGGTGACGCTGATGCGTTCCAGCGTGGTCGCCTGGGTGTCCTGGGTCTGCGCATCCTGCGCCTGCGCTGCCGGCGCGAGCAGGGCCAGGCAGATGGCCGCGGCCAGCGGACCGGGCTGCGGCGCGGCGCGCCAGGAACACGGGAGCAGCGGCGCAACGCGTTCGAGCAAAGACGGCATCGGAAATCTCCTGAGCGGCAGCCTGGCGTTCGCCGGAACGCCGCCCTTCCCCAGGCGGCCGCCCCGTCGCCAGCGCGTGTGGCGGATACGAAAACGGACGTGTCCACGCATGCGCCGCCGGACGGGACGATCCCGACGCCGCCTGCACGGCGACGCGCACGACCCATGCGCTGCGTCCCCGGTGACGTGCAACGAATCTCCCCCTGGACATTCACTGCACGGTCACAATGTGCGCGTAGGACGCACGCGGCGTCTTGTCGTATTTATCAGGAAAACGTGCGGAATACCGCACTGCCCCGTAGGCCGGCGGGACGTTTCCGACTTTTTCGCCACTCAGCCGTAGACGGCCGAAATCGCCACCGTCGCCGCGCTGCCGGCCGGCACCAGTACGCGCTCGTTGCGCGGCCCGGACAGCGCCGCCGGCTGCCCGTCCAGTTGCACCTCCTGCAGGCGGGTGCCGGCCGGCACGCGCAGGGTCAGCCAAGTGCGTGCCGGCCGCTGCGCCGGCAGCGTCACGCG
>NZ_AQOK01000119.1:0-1959 GCF_000364645.1 Xanthomonas sp. SHU 308
CCGCCGCCCCCGGCGGGACCCCGGCAGCGACCAACACGCGCTGACCGCGGCGTCACCGCGCGCGGGCGAAGACCGCGCCGCACCGGCCCGGCGGGACCGCACACGGCGCGGCGCTTACAATGGCCGCCACTTCGCCAACGAGACCGCCGTGTCCAAGCAATCCAAAGCCAAGCGCGACAAGCGCAAGAAGCAGCAGTCGCCGCGTCCCTTCGCCCGCCTGGGTCGCGAGCAGCCCATCGCCAACCACGCCGTGCTGCAGAACGAGAGCGGCCGCGTGCTGGCCGCGATCGGCCTGCAGGGTCGTCAATGGCTGCTGTCGGTCGGCGGCCAGACCATGGGCAATGCCGACAATCCGGTGCCGATGCTGGCGATGCTCAAGCACCTGGCCAACCTGCAGGAGCAGGAAGGCAACACCATCACCCTGGACTACTCCACGCAGCTGCAGCAGATGATCGACGCGCTGGCGGCCGAGGCCGGCCAGACCCCGACCGAGTACCTGGACGCGCTGGTTGCCGAGTTCGCCGCGGGCGATGGCGCGGCAGAGGATGCGGACGAGGACGAGACCGACGCGGATGCGGATGCTGACGCCGAGAAGAAGACGAGCGATACCGACCCGGTGGAGGCCGACGGCAGCGCGGCGACCGACGCCGACGGCACGCACAAGCCGGCCTGACCTGGCGCGTGGCGGTCTACATCGACGATGCGGTGCATCCCTGGCGCGGCCAGCGCTGGGGCCACCTGCTCGCCGACACGCTGGACGAACTGCACGCCATGGCGGCGCGGCTGGGCATTCCCCGCCGCGCCTTCCAGAACAAGCTCAGCGGCGCGCACTACGACGTGCCCGCCGCCCTTCGCGACGACGCGATCCGTCTGGGCGCGGTGCCGGTCTCGCGACACAGCGACCGCGAACTGCTGAAAGCATTGATCCGCAATGCACGTGCGCAGGCGCGCGGCGAGGCGCCGTGAACGGTGGCGCCACGTCCGCCTAGAACGGATCGCTGCCCGGGCGCAGTTCGATGTCCAGCAGCGCCGCCAGGCGCCGCATGTCCTCGTCGTCGCGGCTGAGCGCCATCCACCCGGCGTACGCATCGCCCTCGGTGTCCCAGCACCAGAGGGTGTAGCCGTGTTCGCGCAGGCGGTCGTAGGCCACGTTCAGCAGCGCCGGCACGTCATGGCTGTCGAGGAAGTCCTCGTCGTCCACGTCGCCGCCCCAATCGATGCGCAGGTTCCAGCGCGTCGCCAGTTCGTCGATCGCGCCGATCAGCGACTCGGTGTCCTTCCAGTCCACGTAGAAGCCGGCACTCCAGTCGATGGCATCCTTCAGCGTCCACAACCAGCCGTCGTCCTCTTCGCCCTCGTGCTCGGCGCGCGCTTCGCGGAACGCGTTGAACTGACGCAGCGCACTTTCCTCGTCGCCGGGATTGATCAGCAGCAACAGGTTCCAGATCAACCCTTGCTGGGTGTCCGGATCGTCGTCGAGCTCGTCGTGCAGATCGTCGGGATCGTCGTAATCGGTGCTGTTGTCGGGCATGGCGTGAGCCGGCGGATGGAAGGGAAGGTGCAAGTGTGCCGTGCCCGCCGCGGCGACGGAAGCGCACGGAACTCGGCAACGGCGCCGCAGGCGTTTATCCTTCGCAGCCCGGAAGACGGCGCTGTCCGCCGCCACGCGAAGCCACCACGATGTCCGACACGCCCCCCGACCGCCTGGCGGTCAGTCCGCAGAGCCCCTTCCACGATGCCGAGACGCTGTCGCGCGGCGTCGGCATCCGCTTCAACGGCGTGGAGCGCGACAACGTCGAGGATTACTCGATCAGCGAAGGCTGGATCCGCGTCCAGGTCGGCAAGGCGCGCGACCGCCGCGGCAACCCGATGACCATGAAGGTCAAGGGCACGGTCGAAGCCTTCTGGCTCGACGCCAAGTAGGCGCGACCGCCGGCAGGCGCCGCGCCTGCCGGCATG
>NZ_AQOK01000120.1:0-11963 GCF_000364645.1 Xanthomonas sp. SHU 308
TGCCACGCCGCCGCCGGCGGCCACCAAGCCGGCAGAGCCCGCGGCCACGGCGGCTGCAGCCGAGAAGCCCGCCGACCCCGAGGCCAAGGTGGCGCCGCGCGCGATCGACGAGCGCACCGCCTATCAATTGGTGTCGATGATGCGCGACGTGGTCCAGCGCGGCACCGGCACCGCCGCCAAGGTGCTCGGCCGCGAGGACGTGGGCGGCAAGACCGGCTCGACCAACGACCATCGCGACGCCTGGTTCTCCGGCTTCGGTGGCCCGTACGTGACCACCGTGTGGGTCGGTCGCGACGACTACCGCTCGCTCGGCTACCGCGAATACGGCGGCAAGGCGGCGCTGCCGATCTGGATCGACTACATGCGGGTCGCGCTGAAGGATCAGCCGATCGCCCGCAACGATCCGCCGGGCGGCATGGTCCAGGTCAGCCTCAACGGCGCCACGGAATGGGTCAAGACCGAGGACATGGACCGCATCCAGCAGTTCGACGAAAGCCTGCAGGACCAGAAGACCGACGACGCGGCATTCGACATCTTCTGATCGCGTCGCGTCCCCCCGGCCCCGGCGCTCGCCGGGGCAGTTCCCGCCGGGGGCGCCTCGCCCGGCGGACGCCGCCTCAGGCAGGGGCGGCTGCTACACCCGAATTTCGCAAGGCTGCGGTACAGTCGGGGCAGGCTTTGAGGGGAGGCGCACCATGCACCACGCTCGGCAACACGCCCGGACCCGCACGCACGAACGCCGCCGCCGGCTAGCGCATGAAGCCGCCCGGCTGATGGCCGAAGGCGGCATCCGCGATTTCCACCAGGCCAAGCTCAAGGCCGCCGACCGGCTCGGCATCCACGACGACGCCTCGCTGCCGCGCAACAGCGAGATCGAGGACGCCCTGCGCGAGTACCAGCGGCTGTTCGCCGGCCCCGACCATGCCGGCGAACTGCGCCGGCGCCGCGAGGCGGCGCTGCGCGCGATGGACTTCCTGCACGCCTTCGCGCCACGCCTGGCCGGACCGGTGCACGACGGTACCGCCGACGCCAACAGTCCGGTGCAGTTGCACCTGCACAGCGACGACACCGAGGCGGTGGCACGTTTTCTCGAAGAACACCGGATCCCGGCCGAACTGCGCAGCCGCCGCCTGCGCCTGGACCGCGAGCGTAGCGAGGACTTCCCGGTGTGGCTGTTCACCGCCGAGGAACTGACCTTCGACCTGACCGTGCTGCCCTACGACGCGCTGCGCCAGGCGCCGCTGTCGCAGGTGGACGAAAAGCCGATGCGGCGCGCCTCGATGCCGCAACTGCGGCAACTGCTGACCGAGCAGGACATCGCCGACTACCAGTCCGGCTGAGCGGACCGCCGCGTCAGGATGCCGCGTGCGCCGCGCAGCTGGCTGGCGCCCCGTGTCGCGGCCTGCAGTGGGCGCGACAGGCTGCTGCCAATCTGCCTCCCCACTTCGGCCACGCCACAAACGAAAAACGCCCCGCGAGGCGGGGCGTTCCGGACAGCCTTGACGGCGATCGATCAGCGCTTGTCGGCGCTGGTGTAGTCGCGCTTGTCGTAGCCGGTGTAGATCTGGCGCGGACGGCCGATCTTCATTTCCGGGTCGACCTGCTGCTCCAGCCAATGCGAGACCCAGCCGGCGGTACGGGCAATGGCGAACATCACGGTGAACATCTCCACCGGAATGTTCAGCGCCTTGTAGATGATGCCCGAGTAGAAGTCGACGTTCGGGTACAGCTTGCGCTGCACGAAGTAATCGTCCTTCAGCGCGGCCTCTTCCAGCTTCAGCGCCACTTCCAGCAGCGGGTCGTTGACGCCCAGCTCGCCCAGCACCTTGTGGGTCATCTCGCGGATGATCTTCGCGCGCGGGTCGAAGTTCTTGTACACGCGGTGGCCGAAGCCCATCAGGCGGAAGCTCGAGTTCTTGTCCTTGGCCTTGGCCACGGCGCTCTCGACATTGTCGGCGGTGCCGATCTCTTCCAGCATCTTCAGCACGGCTTCGTTGGCGCCGCCGTGCGCCGGGCCCCACAGCGCGGTGATGCCCGCGGCGACCGAGGCGTACGGATTGGCGCCGGTGGAACCGACCAGACGCACGGTCGAGGTCGAGGCGTTCTGCTCGTGATCGGCGTGCAGGATGAACAGCAGGTCCAGGGCCTTGGCCACGACCGGGTTCATCTGCAGCTGCTCGCTCGGCACCTCGAACATCATGTGCAGGAAGCGCTCGACATAGCCGAGGTTGTTGCGCGGGTAGCGGATCGGCCAGCCGATGGAGTAGCGGTAGGCGGCGGCGGCGATCGTCGGCACCTTGGCGATCAGCCGGATCGCGGCCAGGCGGCGCTGCTCCGGATCGTTGAGGTCGAGGGTGTCGTGGTAGAACGCCGACAGCGAGGCCACGGTGCCGGCCATCATCGCCATCGGGTGCGCGTCGTGGCGGAAGCCGCCGAGGAAGTTCTTCAGCGACTCGTGCATCATCGTGTGATGCGTCACTTCGTGGTCGAACTTCTTGAATTCGTCGGCGGTGGGCAGCTCGCCGTTCATCAGCAGATAGGCCACTTCGAGGAAGTTGGACTTCTCGGCCAGCTGCTCGATCGGGTAGCCGCGGTACAGCAGCACGCCGTTGTCGCCGTCGATGTAAGTGATCGCCGACTTGCAGCTGGCGGTCGCGGTGAAGCCCGAGTCGTAGGTGAAGAGACCGGTCTCCTTGGTCAACTTGGAAATGTCGACGCAATCGTTGCCCAGGGTGGGCTTGAGTACCGGAAGAACGACCGACTTGTCGCCGGCGTTCAACGTGACCTGATCAAGATCGGACACAGTGTGCGCTCCTCGATGGAAGGCGCCTGTCCGATTACGTTGCGAACAGACGCGTGAAGGAAGTCCACGGCAATCGCCACGGATCGCGCCATTATCGCACAGCAGCATTTGCGTCGTCGCTCACCCCTCATGCTGCACGATGGCGGCAGGAAAGCGACACAGCGTTGCATCCTCGCCGCACTTTCACGGAAGGATGACACCGACGCGTCAACGCCGGGAAGACAGGATGTGTCGAATAGCAAAACGGCCGCGCAGGCGGCCGTCGCTTTACATCCGTTCGACGGTTCCGATCAGCGCGCGTAGCGCTTCTGGAACTTGTCGATGCGGCCGCTGGTGTCGATGACCTTGTGCTTGCCCGTGTAGAACGGGTGCGAAGCCGAGGAGATTTCGACCTTGATCAGCGGATACTCTTCGCCGTCCTCCCACTTGACCGTCTCTTTCGAGGACATGGTCGAACGGGTCAGGATCTTGAAATCGGAGGTGACATCGTGGAACACGACGTCGCGGTACTGGGGATGGATGTCGGCCTTCATGGGCTCGCACCGTAGGTGGCTGCTGGACAAGAGGGAAACTATAACAGCCCTCCCGCCCTGCACGCAACGTTTACGTGATGGCAAGTGAGGTGACGGCTCACGGGCTGCCTACCACTGCGGTCCCGCCCGGAATCGGGCGGGATCGCCAGGCTCAGCCGGCGCCGACCGCCGCGCGGGCCAGGCCCAGGAAACGGGCGTGGTCGTAGCGGATGAGCATGGTCGCATTGTCCGGCAGGCCCAGCTGGCGGTTCCAGTCGACCAGGGTGGCGCCGCGGGTATGCACCCCGGACAGCTCGATCTGCATCGGCCGCGACTGCACCTCCTCGGCGCCGTCGGGCTGCAGCGCCCAGGCCATCGCCAGCGCGTCGGCGGCATACCAGTGCTCGCCGCGTGCGTCTTCCGACCACAGCCGGGTCTTGCGCGAGATCAGCTCGTAGAAGCGCGCCTTGGGCGCATCCACCGCCAGCCACTGCTCGACCTCGCGGTGCGGCAGGCCGTGCGCCACGGTCGCCTCCCAATCCGCCACTTCGATGTGCGGGAACGCCTTGAACACGATGTGCGCGGCTTCCGGGTCGAAGGCGATGTTGAACTCAGCGGCCGGGGTGATGTTGCCGTGGCAGGTGATCGCCCCGCCCATCACCAGGAAGCGGCCGACGCGCTGCGGCAGGGTCGGGTCCAGCTTCAGCGCCAGCGCGATATTGGTCAGCGGCCCCAGCGCGACCAGCAGCAGGCGCCCGGCGTACTGGTGCGACAGGCGCAGGATCGCCAGCGCGGCGTGCTCGGCCTCGGCGCCGCGCGCGGCCGGCGGCAGGTCGACGTCGCCGAAACCGTCCTGACCGTGCACGTGCCCGGCGTCCACCGACGGGTGCAGCAGCGGATCGGCGCAGCCGGCGAACACCGGCACATCCTCGCGCCCGGCCACTTCGCACAGTTTCAGCGCGTTGCGCACGGTGTGGCGCAGGCCGACGTTGCCGGCGGCGATGGTCAGCCCGACCACCTCATGGCGCGGATCGGCGAACGCCATCAACAGCGCCAGCGCATCGTCCACGCCGGGGTCGGTATCGATCAACAGGGGAATCTTGTCGCTCATGCGTCGCTTCGCTCGTCCATTCGGCCGCCGAGTCTGGCACTGCCGGGCAGGCATGGGAAGGAGCTGGGATTGGGGAGTCGGGATGACCAGCCATTCGGCTGTTGAAAGCGGGGATTCGCAAAGGCGACACCGCCACGTTTCTCCCCGAAGGAGCGGCCGCTTTTACGAATCCCCAATTCCCAATGCCGAATCCCGGCCCCTCACGCCCCGGCGAACCGCACCGCCCCACCGACCCAGCGCGCAACGATGCGGTCGGCCAGGACCGGCGCTTCCTCCAGCAGCCGGTCGGCCAGGGCGTGCACGCGCGGCAGCAGGCCAGCGTCGCGGGCCAGGTCGGCCACGCGGAACGCGGCCAGGCCGGTCTGACGGGTGCCGAGCAGTTCGCCGGGACCGCGCAGTTCCAGATCCTTCTCGGCGATGACGAAGCCGTCGTTGGTCTGGCGCATGGTTTCCAGACGCTGCCGCGCCATCGCCGACAGCGGCGCCTGGTACATCAGCACGCAGCTCGACGCCGCCGCGCCGCGCCCGACCCGCCCGCGCAACTGGTGCAGCTGCGCCAGCCCCAGGCGTTCGGCGTTCTCGATGATCATCAGCGAGGCATTGGGCACGTCCACGCCGACCTCGATGACGGTGGTGGCGACCAGCAGGTCGATCTCGCCCTGCTTGAACGCGCGCATCGCCGCCTGCTTCTCCGCCGGCTTCATGCGTCCGTGGACCAGGCCCACGCGCAGTTCCGGCAACTGCGCCGACAACGCTTCGAAGGTGGCCTGCGCGGCGCTGGCCTCGAGCCGGTTGCCGGCACCGCCCTGCGCGGACTTCTCGTTGTCCTCGGCCTCTTCGATCAGGGTGCAGACCCAGTAGGCCTGGCGGCCTTCGGCGCAGGCCACGCGGATGCGCTGCACCAGCTCGGGACGGCGCTCGGCGTTGAGCACGATGGTCTGCACCGGGGTGCGCCCCGGCGGCAGTTCGTCGATCGAGGAAACGTCCAGATCGGCATAGGCGGCCATCGCCAGGGTGCGCGGGATCGGCGTGGCGGTCATCACCAGTTGATGCGGCACGCCTGCGCCGGAAGCGCCCTTGTCGCGCAGCGCCAGGCGCTGGTGCACGCCGAAGCGGTGCTGCTCGTCGACGATGGCCAGGGCCAGGTCGTGGAAGCGCACCGCCTCCTGCATCAGCGCGTGCGTGCCGACCACCACCTGCGCCTCGCCCGAGGCGATCTGCGCCAGGGTCGCGCTGCGCGCCTTGCCGGTGACCTTGCCGGCCAGCCAGGCCACACGCACGCCCAGCGGCTCCAGCCAACCGCGCAGGTTGGCCAGATGCTGTTCGGCGAGCAGTTCGGTGGGCGCCGCCAGCGCCGCCTGCTTGCGCTTGTCCACCGCCAGCATCGCCGCCAGCGCGGCGACCACGGTCTTGCCGCTGCCGACGTCGCCCTGCACCAGCCGCAGCATCGGCGCCGGCCGCTCCAGGTCGGCGCGGATCTGCGCGAACACGCGTTGCTGCGCCCCGGTCAGTTGGAACGGCAGCGACTGCTGCAGCCGCTTGGCCAGCAGCCCGCGGCCGCGCAGCGACGGCGCCGGCTGGCACTGCATGGCGATGCGCTGGCGGCGCAGGCTCAGGTGATGCGCGAGCAGTTCCTCCAGCGCCAGGCGCTGCTGCGCCGGATGCAGGCCGGCGGCGAGCGCGGCCAGGTCGGCCTGCGGCGGCGGCCGGTGCGCGACCAGCAACGCACTGCGCAGCGACGGCAGGCCAAGTTCGCTCAGCAGCGACGCCGGCAGCAGTTCCAGTGCCGCCTCCTCCGGCAGCCGGTCCAGCGCCTGGCCGATCAGCCGGCGCACGGTCGCCGGACCGACGCCCTCCACCGCCGGGTACACCGGATCCAGGCGATCGCCAAGCGCCGCATCGTCGCCCTCGCCGAGGATCTGGTAGCTGGGATGCACGAACTCCAGCCCGTGCTGGCCCGGCTTGGGCGTGCCGAAGGCGCGCAAGCGCGCGCCGACCGCGAACTGCGCCGCCTGCGCGGCACGGAACTGGAAGAAGCGCAGCACCAGGGTGCCGCGCGACTCATCGGCCACGGCCACGCGCAGCATCGGCCGGTAGCGGAAGCCGCGGTCCACCGCCTGCACCCGCCCCTCGATCTGGGCGGGCACGCCCGGCTGCAGTGCCGCCACCGTGGTCAGGCGGGTGCGGTCCTCATAGCGCAGCGGCAGGTGCAGCCACAGGTCCTGCAGGGTGGACAGGCCGCGCGCGGCGAATTTCTCCGCCAGCTTGGGACCGACGCCGGGCAGCGTGGTCAGCGGCACCTCGCCTGCCGCCGACAGCGCCGGCGCCGGAACCTGCACGCGCGGCACGGCGGGGGATCAGTCCAGCACCATCACCGCGTCCACTTCGAAGCCCGCGCCCTTGGGCAGGGCCGAGACTTCGATGGTGGAACGCGCGGGGAACGGCGCCTGGAAGTAGTCCTGCATGACCGCATTGACCTGCGCGAACTGCGCCAGGTCGGTGAGGTACAGCCCCAGGCGCACGATGCGGTCCAGCGAGCCGCCGGCCGCCTCGGCCACCGCCTGCAGGTTGTCGAACGCGCGGCGCGCCTGCGCGGCGATGTCGCCGGCGACGATCTCGCCGGTGGCCGGATCCAGCGGGATCTGCCCGGAGAAGTACACGGTGTTGCCGGCGCGCACGGCTTGCGAATACGGGCCGATCGCGGCCGGTGCACGGTCGGTATGGATGATCTGGCGGGACATGGCGACTCCGTTGGAAGAATGTCCGCCTAGTTTAGCTGGCGTGCGCGGCTGGGGATTGGGGAGCATGACCATGACAGGATCGCGACCAAGCGTTCTTTCGCAGGCGTCGACTGTCATGCAGCCGCGTTGACAGGCGGCGCGGACGATGCCCGATCACGTGCACTGGCACGAAGCCCCAGTCCATTCCTTGTGGGAGCGGCTTCAGCCGCGAGGAGTGAAGCAGAAAGCCGCCTGACACCATCACGCGTCGGGACTGAAGTCCCTCCCACAAGAACTCCCGACCCATTCCGCCCGGCACCGCCTACTGGCGGCGCACGCTCTGCACCGCATTCAAGCGCCGCAGCCGACGCATCACTTCGGCCAGGTGGTTGCGGTCGCGCACCTGGATGTTGAAGCGCAGCACCGCGGCATTGAAGTCGCGGTCCAGGTAGTCGACGCGCTCGATGTTGGACTGGCTCTGCGCGATCGCCGCGGCCAGTTGCGCGAGCACGCCGGTGCGGTTCTCCACGTCCACCACCAGCGCGGTGTCGTAGTCGCCGATGACGCTGGTATCCCAGCCGATCGGCACCCAGCGCTCGGGCGACTTGCGCAGTTCGGCCAGGTTCGGACAGTCCAGGCGATGCACCACGATGCCCTTGCCGGCGGTGTGGTAGCCCATGATCTCATCGCCGGGAATCGGCTGGCAGCAATTGGCGAAGCTGACCACGCCGCGCTCGGTGCCGTTGATCAGGATCTTTTCCTGCGAATGCTTGGAATGCCCGCCGCCGCGCAGTTCGGCGTACGCCATCAGCGCCTGCGCCGCCTGGTTGGGCATCCAGTTGCCCAGGGCCACGTCGGCCAGCAGCGCCTCCAGGCGCGGGTAGCGGTGCTCGCTGAGGAACGAATCAAGGCGCCCCTTGGGCAGCCGCTCCAGCGAGCTGTCCATCGCCTCCAGCGCGCGATCGAGCATGCGATGGCCGAGCTGCACCGCGTCCTCGTGTTCGAGCTGCTTGAGCTGGTGGCGGATCGCGGTGCGCGCCTTGCTGCTGACCACGAACTCCAGCCACTGCGGCTTGGGCGTGGCCGAGCGCGCGGTGATCACTTCCACCGTCTGTCCGCTGACCAGCTTGGTGCGCAACGGCACCAGCTTCTTGTCCACGCGCGAGGCCACCGCGCGGTTGCCGACGTCGGTATGCACCGCATAGGCGAAGTCCAGCGCGGTGGAGTTGCGCGGCAGCGCCAGGATCTTGCCCTTGGGCGTGAACAGGTAGACCTCGTCCGGGAACAGGTCGACCTTGACGTTGTCCAGGAACTCCAGCGACGAGCCGGCGGCGCGCTGCGATTCGATCAGTTCGACGATCCACGCATGCGCGCGGCTCTGCGCGCTGTTGGGCGAATCGCCGCCGAACTTGTAGGTCCAATGCGCGGCGACGCCGCGTTCGGCGATCAGGTCCATTTCCTCGGTGCGGATCTGCACCTCGATCGGCGAGCCGTAGGGCCCGAACAGCACCGTGTGCAGCGACTGGTAGCCGTTGGCCTTGGGAATGGCGATGAAGTCGCGGAAGCGCGCATCCAGCGGCTTGAAGGTGGCATGCACCGCGCCGAGGGCGTGGTAGCAGTCGGGCACGCCGCGCACCACCAGGCGGAAGCCGAACACGTCCATCACCTGGTCGAAGGATTTGTTCTCGTCGCGCATCTTGTTGTAGATGCTCCACGGCGTCTTGATCCGGCTCACCAGCCGGTGTTCCAGCCCTTCCTTGGCCAGGCGCTGCGACAACTGCACTTCCACCTGCGCCATCGACTCGCGGCGCACCACCGGCTGGCTGCGGATGTGTTTTTCGATGATCGCGTGGCGCCACGGATGCAGCGCGCGGAAGCCGAGGTTCTGCAGCTCGGACTTCATCAGGCTCATGCCCAGGCGCTGAGCGATCGGCGCGTAGATCTCCAGGGTCTCGCGGGCGATGCGGCTGCGCGCCTCGGCGCTCTGCGCGCCCAGCGTGCGCATGTTGTGCAGGCGATCGGCGAGCTTGATCATGATCACGCGCAGGTCGCGCGACATCGCCAGCAGCATCTTGCGGAAGCTCTCGGCGGCCGCTTCCTGGCGGTCGCGGAACTTGAGCTTGTCCAGCTTGGTGACGCCGTCGACCAGTTCCGCCACCGCCTCGCCGAACTCGGCGGCCAGCTCGGCGCGGGTCAGCGGCGTGTCTTCGATGGTGTCGTGCAGGATCGCCGCGATCAGCGCCTCCACGTCCAGGCCGAGCTCGGCCAGTACACCGGCCACTGCCACCGGGTGGGTGATGTAGGGCTCGCCGGACTTGCGGGTCTGCCCCGCGTGCGCGGCCGCACCGACCTCCCAGGCGCGGCGCAGCAGCGGGATCTGCTCGGGCGGCAGATAGCTGGCGCTGCGTTCGAGCTGCAGGACGTAGTCGGGGACCGCCTCGTCGGCCGACGATGGCGCGGCGTGGGCGACCTGGGCAGAAGGGCCTGGGTTCATGTGGAAAGACTATGCCAGCGGCGCGTGGACGGCAAACCCGCAAAACGAAACAGCCCGCGGATGCGGGCTGTTCGCAGGACGATCGCGACGCAGGACGCGATCAGTCGTCGTTCTTGGACATGTCCTCGTCGGCGACGACCTCGGCCGCGGCCCATTCCAGGGCTTCGCGCTCGGCGCGCTCGCGTTCGGCCTTCTCGACCTCGTCGATCAGCGCGTTGTCGATCTTGCGCGCGGCGATCTCGCGCAGCGCCAGCACGGTCGGCTTGTCGGCCGACTCGGTGTTGTCGAGGGTGGCCTGCACGCCGTTGGCGAGCTGGCGGGCGCGCTTGGACGCCATCATGACCAGTTCGAAACGGTTGTTAACGACTTCCAGGCAATCTTCTACGGTGATGCGGGCCATGCGGGCTCCCGGCGGGCCGGCGGCGGCCACGCGTTCGAATGAGGGAAAGGGCGGGGATTGTAGGGCGGCAACCGCCCGAGATCAACCCCACCCTATTCAGTTCCCTTTGGAATCAGCCAGTTGGCTGTTCCTGCAGGAGGGTATCGATCAACGCGGCATGGCGCTGCTGCTGCTGCGGCCGGCGCAGGCGGCTGGCGACGAAGATCGCGCACATCTCGTCCACCGCGGTGTCGAAATGCTCGTTGACGATCACGTAGTCGAAGTCGGCGTAGTGCGACATCTCCTCGCGCGCGGCGGCCAGCCGCTGCGCGATCACCGCCTCGCTGTCCTGGCCGCGCTTGCGCATGCGCTGCTCCAGGGCCTCGCGCGACGGCGGCAGGATGAACACGCTGACCGCATCCGGCACCTTGGCCCGCACCTGGCGCGCGCCCTGCCAGTCGATCTCCAGCAGCACGTCGTGGCCGGCGGCCAGCTGCGGCTCCACCGACTGCCGCGCGGTGCCTTTCCAGTCGCCGTGCACGCGGGCGTACTCGAAGAAGTCGCCCGCATCGATCATGCCCTGGAACGCGTCGGCGGAGACGAAATGGTAGTGCTCGGCATGGCGTTCGCCCGGGCGCGGCGCACGCGAGGTGAACGAGATCGACAGCGCGATCTGCGGGTCGCGCGCCAGGGTGGCGTTGACGATGCTGCTCTTGCCGGCGCCGGACGGTGCCGCCACGATGTAGAGAGTGCCACGCATCGCTCGGGTCTCGGCGTCGACGGTCGGGCGGCGCACGATACCAGTCCCAGCCGCGACCGCAAGCCGGCGCGCATGTCGCACCTGACACTGGCGCGCTTGCCGCCTCCGCAGCGGGGCGGCAAGCGCATGATGCACAAGCGATTTCCAAGGGCGACCGGTCTCGGCCGGCGCGCTGCGCGCGCCGGCGCCGACAGGCGGCACAATATCGCCGCAATTGAGAATGACTATCACCCGCACTAGACTGCCGGTCTTCCACACGGTTTCCGGGATGGATGCCATGCCCCTTTCCTCTCCCCCGCCCGGCCCTGCACCGCTGGTGGAGGCGCTGGAACGCCAGTACGAGGAGCTGCAGCGCTACGCCGCGCGCAAGTACGCGGGGGCGGCCGGCGATCTGGTGCACGATGCCTGGATCCGCCTGGCCACGCGCGGCGCCGGCACCGGGAGCGCCGAGGCTGTGCGCGACCCGGGACGCTACCTGCGCACGGTGATCGATAACGTCGCCAACGACCAGGGCCGCGTGACCGCATCGCGCAGCCGCTTCCTTGCCGCCAACGACACCAGCCACGAGGTGCCCAGTCCGGCGCCCTCGCCCTACCAGAGCGCGCTGAGCCGGCAGGAGTACGCCGTGCTGCTGCAGGCGATCCGCGACCTGCCGCCGCAGGCACGGCGCGTCTTCGTGCTGTTCCGCGGCCGCAACATGAGCACCGCGCAGATCGCAGCGCATCTGGACATCTCCCCGCGCACGGTCGAAAAACACATCGCCGTGGCCGTAACCCATTGCCGACGCCGCTTGCGCGAGGCCGGCCGCGAGATTTGACGGCACCGCCGGGGGAACCGGCGCTGTCGACCCGTCGTCCCGTACATAGCCCGGCATCCGTCTGCGCTGATGCCCGACCCATTCCTTGACGGATAGGCAACCGATGACCGCCCCTCACTCACCCGATGACAGCCTGCTCGATGACAGCGTGTTCGAACAGGCGGTGCACTGGACCTTGCGCCTGGACCCGGATGCCGATGACGCCACCTGGCGCGCCCATGCCGCGTGGCTGGCGCTGGCGCCGGCGCTGCATGCGCAGGCGATGGCCGAGGCACGCGCGCTGCTCGGCGTGCTGCACGCCCCAGCCGCGGCCATCGGCGACGAACTGGGCATCGACCTCGCCCCGCCCGTCTCTGCCGCTGCCGTC
>NZ_AQOK01000121.1:0-1165 GCF_000364645.1 Xanthomonas sp. SHU 308
CGCCCGCCGCTGCCTCGTCGCAGCGGCCGCGCCCGCCGCCCCACGGGCGGGCGCCCGGCGACGCCAGCACCGCACCGCCAGGCATGGCCGCGGCGACACCAACGCACCTATTGGACCTACGACATGAACACTCAGCCCAACGAGCACATCGTGAAGAGCTACGACGAAGAACAGCATCGCCTCGCCGCCGAGATCGTGCGCATGGGCGAAACCGCGGTGGCGCAGTTGGAAGCGGCGCTGGACGTGGTCGAACGCCGCGACGACAACGCCGCGCTGCGCATCGTCGTCAACGACGAAGCGATCGACGCGCTCGAGCACTCCATCAGCCACGACGTCATGCGCCTGGCGCTGCGCGGACCGATGGCACGCGACCTGCGCGAGATCCTGGCCGGCCTGCGCATTCCCGCCGACGTCGAACGCATCGGCGACTACGCCGCCAACGTCGCCAAGCGCTCGATCGCGCTGAACATGTCCCCGCCGATGCCGCAGACCCTGGGCCTGCGCCAGCTCGGCAAGCTCGCCGCCGAACAGGTGCGCGCGGCGCTGGCCGCCTACCAGAACAACGACGCCGACGCCGCGCTGCTGGTGCGCCAGGGCGACGCGCAGCTCGATGCGCAGTACACCGCGCTGTTCCGCGAGCTGCTGACCTACATGATGGAAGACCCGCGCAACATCACCCCGTGCACGCATCTGCTGTTCATGGCCAAGAACCTGGAGCGGATCGGCGACCACGCCACCAACATCGCCGAGAACGTATGGTTCCTGGTGCACGGCGACGAGCCGCTGCCGCCGCGCGACAAGCGCGACGAGACCAGCTCCACCAGCGGCATCTGACCCCCGGCGTGCGGACCGGCCATGCGCCGTTCCGCCGCCGCTGGCGTCCCCGGGCTCCGTGCACAACGGAGCCTTTTTTGTCGCCACGCACCGCCGCATGCAGCGCGGTGCGGCAGCGGGTAGGCTTGGCGCACTGCCGGACATCCCGACCGGCACCCGTCCATCGCCAGGAGCCTGCGCATGTCCACGTCGTCCCGTCCGTCCTCTGCCCTCGCCGGTGCGGTCCTGCTTGGCGGGATCGGCCTGTCCGCCTCCGCGCTGGCGATGACCGACCTCGCCCAGGGCTATGCGCTGGGCGCGCAGGCTGCCGTCACCCCGCCGCAAAGCACCA
>NZ_AQOK01000122.1:0-8404 GCF_000364645.1 Xanthomonas sp. SHU 308
GGTACGGGGCGGTATGTGCAGAGTGATCCGATTGGATTTTTGGGTGGAGTAAGCCTATACGGGTATTCGCTCCAAAATCCCGCTGCTGAAATTGATATATATGGTCTGCAAGCCTACTCGCCGGGAATGACTCCGCCAAATAATATCCCCGGCGGCCCGTGGACGCCAGCTCCGGGGCAGCCGCCTGGAACATTTTTTGGTCCAAAAAATGGCGCCGACCGAGCAATATGTAGATATGTGCCGGATGGAAATAATGGTGGCCCCAAAACCGCGCCAAAAGCGTACTGGAAAACCAAGACTCCAGGCACGTCTTGGCAACGTTATAAGCTTAACGGGATACCTCAGACTGCACAGCAGGCTCATCCTGCACCCGCAACCAAAATCCCATGGATTCGCTTGCTTGGAATCACGTCTAGGTGGGGTATGGGTGCATTCTTTGCAACTTATTCGGATTCGCTTAATGCTACCGAAGAGCAAGATATAGCGATAAGGAACGAAGATAATGAAAGATGAGTTCGAAATTAGACAAGGTTCGCGGGATGACTCGGGGATCTCTGTTGAAGAATCATTGTTGCAATGCCTTTTGTATTTTGATGAGGTTGTATCTTCTTTCTGTCTTGGTGTTGACTATTTGCACAAAATATTTGGTGATCATCCGGGTGTAGCTTGGGAAGTTAAGCAGGAATTTCTATCCGGTAAACCACTCATTGCATGGGAGGGAATTCCAAAATCAAAACGTGAGGCGATAAAAAAAATAGTCGTGGCGGCCGAAGGTATTCCGGATGCAGCTGTTGATGGGGTTTCGGATTTTAGCTGCGCTGCATGGAATGATGTCCGTAATGCGGCTGTTGAATATCAAGCCTTCAATGACTCCTGAGGCGTACAGTATATGGTGCGCGCTGCCAGGATCTCTATTTTATTTTTCTCGTTAATTATTTATGTTTCAGGATGTGTGAATAATTCTTCAAAATTCTATGCGTCTCATGCTGATGCGGTGGCGAATAATACTATCGCAAAAGGATGGGTTCCGGATTTTTTGCCTAAGAATGCTACCGATATCTACGAGCGGCATAGTGTTGATGCTGGTGGGGTTGCGGTTGTCTTCTCTGCGCCCAATGACAACTTCCTTAAGGGCTTTGCCAGGCTCGATGATTCGTATTTTACATCTGCTGAAGGAGCATTTTCTTTGGTGCACTCGCCTGCAAAGTATCCTCAAGGGGTGAGTGGTTATTATTATAGGTGTAGTGCGGAGGGGCTCGGCCTGCTGAAGGCACGTGATGGAAAGATATTCTATTATATTGAGCCGGTTTCTAGTGGGGGGCTTGAAGTTTTATGCAAAGTGCCAGCCAGGTTGTAGTGGCTGGGCGATTGACGTTTAACGTTGACACTCTTCTGAAATGCGTGATGAGCTTGATAAAGTTCAGGTATGTTTCGATGCAATCCTGCCGGAGCAAGCAGCCAAGCCAACTCTGGTAACGCCGAGCAGACCATTTAATCCCATCCAACTCTGCCGCATGATGTAAGGCTAAGCGCACGCCATCCCGCGCGCCCTCCCAACGCCGGAGCCTTCCATGCCGCAACGCCGTCACTTCCTGAAAACCGCCGCCTTCGGTGCCCTGGCCGCCGGGTTGGGCGGTGTGCTGCCGGGCGCACGCGCCGCTGTGGCCAAGGCGCAAGCCAAGGCCGGCGTCGGCCCCTTGCCGCGCGGCGCAGCACGGGTGATCTCCACTTGGGACTTTGGCGTCGCCGCGAACCAAGCTGCTTGGCAGGTGCTGTCGCGCGGCGGCGCGGCGCTGGATGCGGTGGAGGCCGGGGTGCGGGTGCCGGAGGCGGATCCGGACAATCACACGGTGGGGCTGGGCGGGTATCCCGACCGCGATGGGCGGGTCACGCTGGATGCCTGCATCATGGATCAGACCGGCGGCTGCGGGTCGGTCGCGGCGCTGGAGGACATCGTGCATGCGATCTCGGTGGCGCGACGGGTGATGGAGAAGACGCCGCATGTGATGCTGGTCGGCGATGGCGCGCTGCAGTTCGCGCTGGCGCAAGGGTTCGAACGCACCAAGCTGCTCACGCCCGAATCGGAGCAGGCGTGGAAGGAGTGGCTGAAGACCTCGCATTACGCGCCCGAGGCCAATATCGAGAACCGTGCCTATCGCCGCGGCACGCTGCCCGGCGGCAAGGACAATCACGACACCATCGGCATGCTGGCGCTGGATGCGCACGGCAATCTGTCCGGGGCCTGCACCACCAGCGGCATGGCCTGGAAGATGCACGGTCGGGTCGGCGACAGCCCGATCATCGGGGCGGGGCTGTACGTGGACAACGAGGTGGGCGGGGCGACCTCCACCGGCGTGGGCGAGGAGGTGATCCGCAACGTCGGCAGCTTCGCGGTGGTGGAGATGATGCGGCAGGGCAAGAGCCCGGCCGAGGCCTGCCGCGAGGTGGTGATGCGCATCGTGCGGCGCAAGCCGGAACTCACCCGCGATCTGCAGGTGGGGTTCCTGGCGATGAACAAGCGCGGCGAGGTCGGTGCGTTCGCGATCCAGCCCGGTTTCAGTTATGCGGTCTGCGATGCGCAGCAACAGGATCTGCTGCTGCCCGGGCAGAGCCATTTCGCGGCGCCGGCGGCATGAGCGGGAGCGTGCCGATGGGCTTGGAAGTGGCCGCCGATGCGATCGGCTCGGCGCTGGCCGCGCAGGACGGTGGGGCGATGCGGGTGGAATTGTGCGGCGGCCTGGATGGCGGCGGGCTGACGCCGTCGTTCGGCACGCTGGCGGCGGTGCGCGATCGGTTGCGCATTCCGCTGTACGTGCTGATCCGTCCACGGGTCGGCGATTTCGTGTTCGACGCGGCGGAAGTGGAGGCGATGCGTCGCGACGTGGAGCAATGCGTGCGCCTGGGCTGCGACGGGGTGGTGCTCGGCGCGCTGACCGCGGACGGTGAGGTGGACACGGCGACGATGCGCGAGCTGATCGCGGTCGCCGGGCCGCTCGGCGTTACCTTCCATCGCGCCTTCGATGTCAGTGCCGATCCGCGGCGTGCGCTGGAGGATGTGATCGCGCTGGGCTGCGAGCGGGTGCTGACTTCCGGTGCGCGCGAGACGGCTGAAGAGGGGGCCGACCTGATCGCCGAGCTGGTGCAGCAGGCCGGCGCGCGCTTGAGCGTGATGCCGGGATCTGGCGTCACCGAAGCCAACCTGGCGCAGTTGCGCGCGCGCACCGGTGCGCGCGAGTTCCATGGCTCGGCGCGTGGGCCGCTGGCGTCGCGGGCGACGTCGCCGCATCCGCATGTGCGCAGCCTCGGCGGCGACCGCATGCAGACCGATGTGGCGCGGGTGCGGCGGATGGTGGCGTTGCTGGAGGAGCCGGGACCGGGGACCCGGGACCCGGGACCCGGAACGCCGCATCCCGCAGCCTGATCTGTCTCCGCTACGGCAGCGCTTTGCTCTTGCTTTCCCGGGTCCCCGGTCCCGGGCCCCGGGTCCCGAGCACGATTCACCTGCCGCCAGCAGGCGCCGTTGACCCAACTCCCAGCCGCTTCGGATCCAACACCACATGCTTGATGCGCGTGCGCTTCCAGGTGTAGCTGATGTGCACCTTGCCGTCGCGGGTCTGGATCACTGCGGGATAGGAGAACTCGTCCTTGGGGCTGTCTTCCAGGGTCAGCACGCGGGTCCAGTGCAGGCCGTCGTCGGACAGGGCGACGGCGAGCACGCCGCGGCCGTCCCACCAGTCCTTGCCGGCCTCGGTCGGGTTGTAGACCAGCAGCGAGCGGCCGTCGGCCAGCACCACGGCGTCGGTGCCGGAATTGGGATTGGCCAGGTTGAGCAGGGTCATCGGTTCCCAGGTGCGGCCCTGGTCGCGCGACCAGGTGCTGAACACGTGGTTCTGCTGGCTGCGTCCCACCGCCTGCAGGCGGCCGTCCTGGTGCAGCAGCACGCTGGGCTGGATCGCACCGATCCTGGCCGGGTCGTTCATCGCCGGGCCGCGGGTCCAGTGCGCGCCGTTGTCGTCGGACCATTCCATGTGCGCGACCCAGCCGGCGTCTTCGCTGCTGCTGGGGCTGAGGATGCGGCCGCTGGGCAACTGCACCGGTTTGTTCTTGATCGGGCCGAGGATGCCGGCGGGCAGGCGCTCGGGCGTGGACCAGTGCTGGCCACCATCGCTGGACGTGGTCTGCATGCCCCACCAGCGCTTCGGGTCCGGACCCACCTTGTAGAACAGCCGCAGCGGCCCTTGCGCAGGCTGGAACAGCACCGGATTCCAGGTCGGCAACGGCTTGCCCTGCGGCTGCGCGCCGTCGGCCACCCGCTGCGCCGGTTGCCAGCCGTGCGCGTCGCGACGCGCCACCCAGATGGCGACATCGTCGGCGCCCTCGTGGCGGCCGCCGAACCAGGCCGCGAGCAGGCCGTCGTGGGTTTCCACCAGGGTGGAGGCGTGGCACTGCGCGGTCGGCGCCTGCGCGTTGACGAATTCGCTGTAGACGATGGGCGAGGGCGGCACCTGCGGTGGGGCGACGGCTGCCGGACCAGCGATGGCGCGCACCGCGAACAGCGACAGCAACGGAAACAGCGAAGGCGACATCATGTGGTACGGTCCTGGCCCGCAAACGGGAATACCTATTTATCATCAATTAAATACCATATGCTGACACCATCGGAAGTGCCGCCTGCCCGAGCGACGATTGCGAGGATCCGCCAAGCCGAACCGTCCGCTCTCTTCGCTCTGCTGGCTGGCCGCATTCGGCCTTAATGTTCTGGCCGCGCCGCCGCTGCTTGCCGAGAACTTCACCGACACCGCGTTGTTCGAGTACGGCGACGTGCGCTGGGTCGGCAACGAGGCGGGCGTGATCGAGGGCGAGAACTGGAACACCATCGATCGCCACGGCGACCTGCGCTGGCGCCCGGTCGAGGTGGATACGCCGCTGCACAAGCTGCAGTGGTTCTGGCACCCGAACAGCGACCAGACGCTGAAGAGCGTCGACGAATTGGTGCAGATCTGGGAAGACAGCGACGGCCGCGGCGGGCAACTGGTGCTGGGCATCGCTCCGGACAAGCCCGGCCTGCTGCCCGAAGCCGACGTCAAGCGGCTGGAGGAAATGGGCCAGGCGCTGCAGGCGCGCTACGGCGCCGATCGCAACCTGGTGCGCGGCCGGCTCAAGAGCGACGACAGTATCGCCGCGGCGGTGGACGGCGACCGCGATACTTTCCGGAGCGCGCCGGACGGCTCGCACCACGCCACCCTGGAACTGCAGTTCAAGCAGCCGGTGACCTTCGACACCGCGCTCTCGATGGAGTGGCTCAACGACGGCCAACTGGTGCAGAAGTACGCGGTGGAAGTGTTCCGCGACGGCGCCTGGGTCAAGGTGGCGCAGGCACAGGCGATCGGCCACATGAAGATCGATCACTTCCCTGCGGTCACCGCCTCGCGCGTGCGCCGAACATCCTGTCCAGCGTCGACGCCGCACAGATCCGCGAGTTCCAGTTGTTCAGTGTGGGCGCTGCCGCTGCGCGCTGATCCCTGCCTGCGGCATGCAACCGAAGCCGTGCCCGGCGATGCCGGGTGCGGCTTTTTCGTTGGAGTTGTGCGCTGCGTCTTGGCAAGAGCGCCGGCTTGCAGGCGCGATTCCAAAAATCGCTGCGAAGAAGACGGCGCGCGCCGCAGGGTAACTCCCCTCTCCCCCCGGGAGAGGGGTCGGGGGTGAGGGTACGGCGCGAGCGTAGCCCCTCCTCGCGATTCGTGATCAACAGTCGACGATGCATGCGTCCGCCCCAGACTCTGCAAGGCATGCCCGTGTCTGGCGGGCGCCGTGACGCAAGCGGCAAGAGCGGACCTGGAGCCGGAGCCTTTTGCGACGTCGTCCTCGGTGCTTGGAGCGCGTGTTGTCCGGGCCGAACGCCATAAGGTGTGCGCCGGAGCGAGCGGTGGCTAACGCCAGAATGTGGTGTGTTGCTATTGCCCGCATGCAAGGTGCGAGGATTGTCTGGAGTATGTCTACTAATGTGGACAAAGCCTGCTGTCTGCTGCGCGGGCTATGCAGGAACTGCGCATTGCAGCCGATCACGATAGGAGTGCGTTGCAACGTCGAGTGGCACAAGCAAAGTATCTGAGGGGGGGCTGGGGGCTGTCGTCGCTATGTCGTGCGCTGCAGCGCAGCCTTGGTCGCCGCCGTTTCGGGGCGTTGCCTCCTCGATGGTGCCGGCCCGCTCGGCTTCTACGCTCGTCGTTGCACGTAGCGATACCGGCTTCGGCCGCCTGATCCGATGCGCAGGGCTCACGGCATCGGCCATTCCTCTCTCAGCAGCGAACCATGACAGTTCCCAACGGCGCCAACGCACAGATCACCGAAGCGGCGACGGTGTCCATGCCACCGGCCGCGCCCACCGGCGCCTCTGCCGCGACACCGGCTGCAACAGTGACCGATCGTGGTGAGCTCGGCGACCCGGCCGGCGCGGCAGCCGCCACATCGCCGCCCGTGTCGCCAACGCCGCCATCCATGCTGAAGACGCTCGACGCACACATGCTCGCGCAGCCCGAGGCGGCAGGGCAGGCCTGCGACGCGCTCAACAGCACGATCGTGCGCGGCGTACAGCGCAGCGATGCCGAAACCATGGCCTATGCACCGTCGCAGGTTGAGGTCGGCTCGAACATGCGGATCAGACAGGCGCAGGGCCTGGTCGCGCCATCGGCGGCGGTCTATTTCGACGGCGTCAGCAAGACGGCGCTGGCCAGCCAGAGCGTGCTGCTCAAAAACCTGGCCGAGAACAAGCCGGAGCAGGCCGCCGAGGATGCGCTGGGCGTGCTGGCCACCGACGTGCTGGTCGGTGCCGCCGCGGCGGTCGCAGCCGCTGCTGGCGCGCTGGAGGCCGAGTCCGCCGGCTTGCCCATCGACAAGATCGACCAGAGCATCGCCAAGTAGGCGGACATGGTGCGCGGCCGCAAGTCCGCGTCCACCTAGGCCGTTCGCACCACCGGTTTCACCACACGCAGGGGAGCATCATGCAAGCCAACCAAGCATCCGATTTCGCCACGCTGCGCCAGCTCACCGAGAGCTGGTTGCGTCGCCCGCTGCTTCCTCTCGAGGAGGAGCAACTGCGGCGCTTCGCGTCAGAATCGTCCGCGCCGCCGGTAGCGCCTGCCGCCGAAACGGCCGGTGCGTCGCCGTCGCTGATCGATGCCGAGCGCGAGCGTGTGAAAGGCTTGATCCAGCAGATGCAGCAGACGATGCAGAACAGCAGGGTCGCGCTGGACGGCGCCACCGCGGCCAGCGAAGCGTCGGTGCTCAAGGCGGTCCAGTCGGCCAGTTCGCTAGACCAGCTACCACCGGGCCAGTTACGTCCGCCGCAGAGCGGCGAGGGCGGCAGCAATCACCTGGTGATGGCGCAGATCCCCGATCGCCTGGCCAATCTCGTGCAGGCCGAAGTGCGCGCGTGCTTGGAGCGCGAGTTCGCGAGCCTGGCCCAGCAGATGCAGGCGGTGGTCGAGGCGGCGCGTGCGCAGGGGCTCATCGCGGATGCGCCGGCCGCGGAGCCGGGAGCACCATCGCCGCCTCCCGCTGCCTGAGCCGGGCGTGTGTTTCTAACACGCATCATGCGCTTTGCGGCGTGGGCCAAGGCGTTGCGCCACGGCGCGCGATGCAAATGGCTGCGTGCCATCAGCGATCCAGCCTGGCGCCACGTCGCGGACAGTAGCTCGTTCGCCGGCCGTACTGGTGGATCGCATTGGATGGCAGCGGATGCCGCGAGGGGATACACCCCGCAGCGGTAGCAACACGCATCGGCCGAGGTCGCGGCGCATCGTGGCCGATGTTCCCTCGTCGCGCGCACATTGCGGCGAGGCTGGCGAGACAAACGCCGCACACGGTTTCACAGGTTCTGCACTGTCCCGTTTTCAGAGATCGTACGGCGTGGGCCGTACCCCAACCCAGGAGCGAACACATGGCATTTCCCACCGCGGTCAACGACCAGATCACCGATGCGGTCACCCAGTCCAACGTCAAGGTCATCGGCGAAGCGCCGGCCTTCGCGATGGCGTCGATCTACCAGAGCATGGCGCACTCGACGGGTATCCTGTTCGGGAACGCTGTCTCCGCGCAGCAGCAACAGAACACCCTGGCGCAGGCAGTGGCCAACCAGGGCGTCATGCGGATCTACAGCCTCGACTCGACCGCCGCCGCCGGCGCCACCGAGAAGGTCGCGCAGACCGGCGTCTCCGACAACCTCACCAGCCTGCTGACCGTGCTCAACGCGTTCAAGCAGCCGTAGGCCATGCACGCTAACGCCGTCGCAAGACGGCGGTAGCGATGCGGTCTTCTGCCTGACGAGGACTGTTCTAGGCTGTATCGACATTCAGCGGTATTTTTTGGGGATGTCGAAGACCATCACGTCGCGGCCCAGCCGCTA
>NZ_AQOK01000123.1:0-2503 GCF_000364645.1 Xanthomonas sp. SHU 308
CTGGTGCTGGCCTCGGTCGCCGCCGCCGCCGCCGCGCAGGACAGCGCGCCGTCGCTGGCCGGCAGCGAGACCCGCACGGCCAACGCCGCCGGCACTGGCGATGCGGCGACCTCGCTGGACACCATCATCGTCACCGCCGAGCACCGCGAGCAAAACCTGCAGGAGGTGCCGGTATCGGTGGGCGTGGTGCAGGGCGAGGCGATGCGCGACTTCACCGCCGGCGGCGACGACACGCTGCTGGCGCTGTCCGGCCGCGTGCCCAGCTTCTACGCCGAGACCACCACCGGCCGCATCTTCCCGCGCTTCTACATCCGCGGCCTGGGCAACATCGACTTCTACCTCGGCGCTTCGCAGCCGGTGTCGATCATCCAGGACGACGTGGTGCTGGAGCACGTGGTGCTGAAGTCCAACCCGGTCTACGACGTGGACCAGGTGGAAGTGCTGCGCGGCCCGCAAGGCTCGCTGTTCGGCCGCAACACCACCGCCGGCATCGTCAAGTTCGACAGCATCAAGCCCAGCGACGACTACACCGGCCGGGTCACCGCCAGCTATGGCAGCTACAACACGGTCTCGGTCGACGGCGGCATCGGCGGCCCGATCAACGACGTGCTGTCGTTCCGCGTGTCCACCCTGTACCAGCACCGCGACGACTGGGTGGACAACACCTACACCGGCCCGAGCGCCGACGGCACGGTCACCCCGAAGAAGGACGCGATGGGCGGCTACGACGACCGCAACGCGCGTCTGCAGCTGCTGCTGAAGCCGAGCGAGAACTTCTCTCTGCTGGGTTCGTTCCATACCCGCGACTACGACGGCACCTCCACCCTGTTCCTGCGCGGCGCCCTGCGCAAGGGCTCGAACAAGGTCGACGTGCCGCGCGACCAGGTGGCCTACGACGAGGCCCACGACAACCCGCAGGCGTACAAGACCCACGGCGCCTCGCTGAAGGCGATCTACGACTTCGGTGGAGTGTCGCTGACCTCGATCAGCGCCTACGAGACCACCTCCGGCTACAGCCGCGGCGATACCGACGGCGGCGCCGCGGCCAACTTCCCGGTCAACGGCGTGCCCAACGGCTACGGCCAGTCGATGGGCCAGGTGCGCGACCTGGACCAGTACACCCAGGAACTGCGCCTGGCCAGCGAAGGCGACGCCCCGCTGCAGTGGCAGGCCGGCGCGTTCTACTTCGACGGCAAGGACACCACCGACTTCTACCAGCGCGCCTACTTCCTGCAGACCGCCGCGCGCAATCCCAACAACTGGGTGCGCCTGCACAACAGCAACACCTCCTGGGCCGGCTTCGGCCAGCTGACCTACAAGGTCACCGACGCGCTGACCCTGACCGCCGGCGTGCGCCAGACCCGCGACAGCAAAGAGACCAAGCTGCTCAAGACCGCCGACACCGCGGCCGGCGTGGTCACCTACAAGGGCCGCCGCGACGTGCGCCTGGCCGACACCCAGCCGAGCTGGGACCTGAGCGCGATGTATGAGATCAACCCGAACGTCAACGTGTATGCGAAGGTCGCGCGCGGTTTCCGTGGCCCGACCATCCAGGGCCGTTCGGCGGTGTTCAATTCCGACTTCACCACCGCCGACTCGGAAACCATCCTGTCGTGGGAAGCCGGCATCAAGAGCAACCTGTTCGACAACCGCCTGCGTTTGAACGTCACCGGCTTCACCTACACCGTCGACGACATCCAGCTCAACGGCAACGACTCCAACGGCAACGGCGTGCTGTTCAACGCCGACAAGGCCAAGGCCTACGGCATGGAGGCGGACCTTGACTGGCGCCCGATCCCCAACCTGTCGCTGACCGCCGGCCTGAGCCTGCTGCACAGCGAGATCCAGGACAAGCGCGTGTATGCGCAGGTGTGCGGCCTGAACGGCGTGGTGGTGTGCACGGTGAAGGACCCGACCATCCGCATCGGCAACAACACCTTCGCCCAGATCGACGGCAACCCGCTGCCGAACGCGCCCAAGTACAACGTCAACCTGGCCGCCCGCTACGACATCCCGGTCAACGACGGCGGCGCCTTCTTCGTCGCCACCGACTGGAACAAGCAGGGCTACACCAGCTTCGTTCTGTACGACTCCACCGAGTTCACCTCCAACGGCAACTTCGAGGGCGGCCTCAAGCTGGGCTACACCGGCGACTACGGCGCATGGGAAGTGGCCGCGTTCGCCCGCAACATCACCAACGAGAAGAACCTCAAGGGCGTGATCGAGAACTACATGGCGGCCGTGTACAACGAACCGCGCATCGTCGGCGTCTCGTTCAACCTGCACTGGCACTGATCGCAGCACGTCGTAGCACAACGCCGGCAGCACCTGCCGGCGCCAGCGGGCGGGAGGGCGACAGTCCTCCCGCCCGTTTGCGTTTTCGCAGCAGTAAATAGCCGGTAGCTGTAGCCATAGCCTTTTTGCTCTTTGCTTTTTGCTTGCGGCTTTGGCTGTTGCTTTTGATCTACCGGGTTCCCTTCCGAAGCGGCGGCCAGCGCGGGGA
>NZ_AQOK01000124.1:0-2721 GCF_000364645.1 Xanthomonas sp. SHU 308
GACCGCGCCCAGCCGCGACGGCCCGCGCGACAGCGAGCGCCTGGTCGAGGCGGTCTGCGGGTTCTGCCTGCGCGCGGTGGGCAGCGCCTGAGCGCGACCGGGCGCGCCGCCTGCGCCGAACTGCTGCGATGCAGCACGCATCGCCTGCGATTCCGTGTGCTCCCGGCGTGCCGCGCGGCGCAAACGCTGGCTATACTCGGTCGCGTAGCGGTGGTCCGGATTACCACGTGCCAAAGGGGTGTGATGTGCGGAATTACGACCTCGAATTTCTCAAGCGCTTCTCGATGGTGATCGGCCTGCTGGTGCTGATCACCCTCGGCCTGATCGTGTTCGCGCATTACCTGCAGCGGGCCATCCCGCCGGAGGTGTCGCCGGTGGCGCTCAAGCGCACCGAGGAGCGCATCGCCCCGGTCGGCGCGGTCTACGCCGGCAGCACCGGTGCCGCGGCGCAAGCGGCGGCACAGGCGGCGGCGCTTGCCAAGGCCTCGGCGCAGGCGGCCTACGGCGGCACCACCGACGGCAAGACCATCTTCAACAACCTGTGCACCGCCTGCCACACCACCGGCGTGGGCAAGGCGCCGACGCTGGACCACGCGCATTGGGACAAGCGCATCGCGCAGGGCAAGGAGACGCTCTACAAGCACGCCATCGAGGGCTACACCGGCCCCGACGGCGGCATCATGCCGCCCAAGGGCGGCAATCCCGGGCTGACCGAGGAGCAGATCCACGCCACCGTGGACTGGATGCTGGCCAACCTGAAGTAACCTTGCGCCTCCCGCACGCCACTGCGCCGCCTTCGGGCGGCGCATTCGTTTCCGCGCCCGTCGCGTGCCGGCGCAAACAAGGAGAGTGATCGCATGCGCATGCCGCCGCCATCGTTGTTGTCGTTGCTGCTGCTGGTCGCAGCCCCCGCCGCGCAGGCGCTGACGCCGCCGACCCTGCTGCCGATCGGGCAGTTGCGCCCGGGGCCGCAGGCGCAGGGCGTGGTGTTCGAGGGCGTGGTCACCGCGCGGGTGGAAGCCGGCGGTAGCGGCTACCTGGTGCAGGACGCCGGCGACGACGATCCGCTGACCGCCGACGCGCTGCTGGTGCGCGGCGATGCCGAGCGCAGCCTGGCACCGGGCGACCGCGTGCGGGTGTGGGGCGAGCTGGCGCCGCAGGCCGCCGCGTCGGCCAAGGCCGGCACGGCTTTCGTCGGGCGCAGTGTGCTGGAGCAGGGGCACACCGTGCTGGCACGGGCGCAACCCTTGCCGCTGCAGGTGCTCGACGCGGCGCCGGCCGACTGGTCGGCGCTGGCCGGCATGCGCGTGCGCATCGCCGCGCCGCTGACCGTGGTCGACAACGATGCGCTGGGCAAGACCGGCGAACTGGGCATGGCCTTCGGCGGACGCCTGTGGCAGCCCAGCGAGGTGGCCGCACCCGGCAGCGCCGAGCAGGCGGCGGTGGTGGCCGACAACGCGCGGCGCGGGCTGCGCCTGGGCACGCTCGGTGCGCCGACGCCGACGCCGACATCAACATCGGCAACGGCAAAACTTCCGGACTATCTGGGGAGTGCCGCTGCACCGCCGCGCGCGGGCAGCACGGTCCAGGACGTGGAGGGCATCGTCGGCGGGGTGATCGATGGCGTGGCACGGCTGTACCCGACCGCCGCGCTGCAGCTGACGCCGCCGCCGGAACCGGCGCCGCCGCAGGTCGACGGCACCTTGCGCATCGCCGCCTTCAACCTGGAGAACTTCTTCAACGGCGACGGCCGTGGCGGCGGGTTCCCGACCTTGCGCGGCGCGCGCACGGCGGCCGAGTTCCAGGCGCAGCTGCGCAAGCTGGTGGCGACGATCCGCCCGCTGCAGGCCGACGTCGCCGCACTGATGGAACTGGAGAACGACGGCTACGGCCCGACCTCGGCGATCGCCAGCCTGGTCGACGCGCTCAATGCCGGCGGCGGCGACTGGCGCTTCGTCGACGCCGGGCGCGGCCCCGGCGACAACCCGATCCGGGTCGGGCTGATCTACCGCGCCTCGCGGGTGAGCCCGGTCGGCAAGCCGGCGATGCTGGAAGGCGGGCCGTTCGCCGAGCACAGCCGGGTGCCGCTGGCGCAGGCGTTCCGTCACGGCAACGGCGCGCCGTTCGTGGTGGTGGCCAACCACTTCAAGTCGAAGGGTTGCGGCGAAGCCGGTGGCGCCGATGCCGACCGCGGGGACGGCCAGGGTTGCTGGAACGCGACCCGCACCGAGTCGGCGCGGCGCCTGGACGCGTGGCTGCGCAGCGACCCCACCGGCACCGGCAGCACGGCCAGCGTGCTGCTCGGCGATTTCAACGCCTACGCGATGGAAGATCCGCTGCGCCTGCTGCGCGACGCCGGCTGGCGCGACGCGCTGCAGGAGGCGCATGTCGCGCAGCCCTACAGCTTCGTCTATCGCGGCCTCAGCGGCCGGCTGGACCATGCCTTGCTGAGCCCGGTGCTGGCAGCGCGGTTGCGCGGCGCCGCCGAATGGCACGTCAACGCCGACCTGCCCGACAGCGACGGTTACCGCGAGCGCGATCTGCCGGGCCCGTGGCGCAGTTCCGATCACGATCCGTTGTTGCTGGGGTTTGATCTGTAGGCTGGGAGTGGGGAACTGGGAATGGGGAATCGGAAAAGCTGATCGCCGGCCCTCCTTTCCCTGTCCTTGATGTGTGGGACATTTTGAGCCACCCCTGATAACTCGGACACCTGAAAGCGAG
>NZ_AQOK01000125.1:0-30778 GCF_000364645.1 Xanthomonas sp. SHU 308
CGGCTAGCGCCGCGCCGCGGGTCACCGTCACCACCGACGTGCTGCGCCTGACCCTGGACGGCCGCAGCGTGTTCGACGCTGACCTGTTGCTGTTCCCGCAGACCAAGCAGCCCGGCAGCCCGCCGGTGCAACTGCTGACCGAGGACGCGGCGCATCCGTACACCGCCACCAGCGGCTGGGTCGGCGAGCACAACTCGCCGTCGCCGGGCCCGGCTGGCTTCCGCCCCGAACACCCGGGCCAGGAGTACGTGCTGGCCAAGGGCCAGGACAGCCTGCAGGTGCCGTTCGTGTGGAACGGTCCGGACGGCGTGACCATCCGCCGCGTCTACACCCTGCAGCGCGGCCATTACGCCGTGCAGGTGCACGACGAGGTCATCAACCACGGCAGCAAGCCGTGGCAAGGCTATGTGTTCCGCAAGCTGAGCCGGGTGCCGACCATCGTCAGCCGCGGCATGACCAACCCGGATTCCTTCAGTTTCAACGGCGCCACCTGGTTCAGCCCGGCTGACGGCTACCAGCGCCGCGCGTTCAAGGACTATCTGGACGACGGCCCGCTGAGGCAGATCGTCGAGGGCGGCTGGATCGCGGTGCTGCAGCACCACTTCTTCACCAGTTGGATCCCGCAGGCCGACCAGGATTCCCTGTACGTGCTGTCCAATGACGGCCCGCGGCATGTGATCGAAGCGCGCGGCCCGGGTTTCACCGTGGCGCCGGGCGCCAGCGCCAGCACCGAAGCGCGACTGTGGGTCGGGCCGAAGCTGGTCAGCCAGATCGCCAAGGAGAACGTGCGCGGCCTCGACCGTGTGGTCGACTACAGCCGTTTCTCCGTGATGGCGCTGCTCGGCCAGGGTCTGTTCTGGATCCTCAGCCACCTGCACAGCCTGCTCGGCAACTGGGGCTGGTCGATCGTCGGCCTGGTGGTGCTGCTGAAGCTGGTGCTGTACCCGCTGTCGGCCGCGCAGTACAAGAGCGCGGCCAAGATGCGCAAGTTCCAGCCGCGCATCCAGCAGCTCAAGGAGCGCTACGGCGACGACAAGCAGAAGTTCCAAACCGCGATGATGGAGCTGTACAAGAAGGAGAAGATCAACCCGATGGGCGGCTGCCTGCCGGTGCTGATCCAGATGCCGATCTTCTTCGCGCTGTACTGGGTGCTGGTGGAGTCGGTGGAACTGCGGCAGGCGCCGTGGTTCGCCTGGATCCAGGACCTGACCGCGCGCGATCCGTACTTCATCCTGCCGGTGATCAACGTGGCGGTGATGTGGTTCACGCAGAAGCTGACCCCGGCCCCGGGCATGGATCCGGTGCAGGCCAAGATGATGCAGTTCATGCCACTGGTGTTCGGCGTGATGATGGCCTTCGTGCCGTCGGGCCTGGTGTTGTACTGGGTCACCAATGGTTCGCTGGGCCTGCTGCAGCAGTGGTGGATGCTCAAGCGCCACGGCGAGGCGGCCACCGCTGGCGGCGGCGGCGGCAGCGGCAAGCCGCCGGCCAAGGCCAAGAAGTAAACCCGACAACGCCCGCCCTCCGGCGGGCGTTGCGCATGCGGCCGGGGAAGGCGCCGGCGTCTGCGCTGTTCCCGTAGCGCCTTGCTCGCGAGTCCGTGGTCATGCACAAGCGTCGTCGTCCGTTGTCGTCGTCCGTTGTCGTGATCGGCCTGCTCGCCTTGGCCCTGGCCGCGTGCCAGCGCACGCCTGCCGACAGCGCGGCGACGCCATCCAAGCCCGCGACATCGGCGCCGGCGATCGCCATTCCAGGCTCTGCCGCATTGCAGGCCCAGGCGACGACGCTGCTGCAGGGCCTGCAGGCGCAGCTGGCGGCGCAGCGCAAGATCATCGTGTTGCTGGCCGACGAGGCCAAGCAATCGCCGGCCGACCGGCAGACCTCCAGCAGCGTCGGCCAGCAACTGTTCCACGAGGGCCTGGAGCGCCGCGAGGCATTGGCCAAGCAGTTCGATGCGCTGCTCGCGCTGCCGGACGCGCAGCGCTTCGCCGCGGTCGGCAGCCTGCTCGACTACGTCGAATCGGCACCGGACCTGTACGACGCCGACCGCCTGGCGTTCCGCGAGATTCTCGCCGACTGGCAGCTGCGCATCGGCAAGGATTCCTCGCTGCCGGCGATCAAGCTGCACCAGCGCATCGGCGAAGACCTGGAAGCGCTCGACGAGATCGAACGCACCTACAACCGCGAGATCACCGCGATCTTCAGCCGCTTCGATCGCACCCGCGCGATCGTGCAGAAGCGCGAGAAGTGGGAGGACTACGTCGCCCACCTGGGCACGCTGTACACGCGCGAGGCGATCCTGCGCGACTACGGCGTGATCACCCCGTACCCGATGTCGATGAAGGACAGCGACCGCGAGGTGTTCGGCCGCGACCTGCCGCCGAAGACCGTGGTGCTGAGTTTCGACGACGGCCCGCATCGCGAATACACCGACGAGATCGTGGCCATCCTCAAGCGCTACGACGTGCCGGCCACGTTCTTCGAAGTCGGCCGCAACCTGGGCAAGCTGGAGCCGGATGGCAAGGTCGACCTGTCGCCGCTGGCCAGCGTCAGCCGCAGCCTGATGGAGCAGGGCTACACCGTCGGCAACCACAGCCTGACCCATGCGCAACTGTCCAAGGAAACCGGCGCCGCGCTGCGCAGCCAGATCCTCGACACCGACCGCATGCTGCGCGCGGTCGATGCCAAGCGTGCGCCGCTGTTCCGCTTTCCCTACGGCGCGCGCAACGCCGAGGGCATGCAGATCCTGGGCGAGGCCGGACTGAAGTCGGTGATGTGGAACGTGGATTCGCTGGACTGGGCCGACCCGGTGCCGGAGTCGATCGTGCAGCGCGTGCTCGAGCAGGTCGGCCGCGAGCAGCGCGGCATCCTGCTGTTCCACGACATCCACGAACGCACGGTCAAGGCGCTGCCGCAGATCCTGGACCGGCTCAGCGCCGACGGCTACCAGTTCGCCGCCTGGAACGGGCGCGACTTCAGCGTGGCGCGCGCGGCCAGCAATGCCGCCGCACCGGCGGTGACCAGCGGCTACGACAAGTCGTGGGCCATCGTCATCGGCATCGACGACTACGCGCACTGGCCCAAGCTGCAGTACGCGGCCAACGATGCGCAGGCCATCGCGCAGACGCTGACCGGCAGCTTCGGCTTCCCGTCGTCGCAGGTGATCGTGCTGAAGAACCAGGAAGCCACCCGAAACAATATCCTGGCCGCCTTCCACGATCGACTGGCGCATGGCGGCGTCGGCAAGAACGACCGCGTGTTCGTGTTCTTCGCCGGCCACGGTGCGACCCGCAAGCTGGCCTCCGGGCGCGACCTCGGCTACATCGTGCCGGCCGACTCGGACCCGGCGCAGTTCGCCACCGACGCGATTCCGATGACCGAGATCCAGGACATCGCCGAAAGCCTGGAAGCCAAGCATGTGCTGTTCGTGATGGACGCGTGCTACAGCGGCCTGGGCCTGACCCGCGGCGGCGGTACCAGCGCCTACCTGCGCGAGAACGCGCGCCTTATCGCCCGGCAGATGCTCACCGCCGGCGGCGCCGACCAGCAGGTCGCCGACAGCGGCCCCAATGGCCATTCGGTGTTCACCTGGGTGCTGCTGCAGGCGCTGTCGGGCAAGGCCGACCTCAACGGCGACGGCCTGATCACCGGCACCGAGCTGGCCGCCTACGTGGCGCCGGCGGTGTCGAGCATCTCGCAGCAAACGCCCGCGTTCGGCAGCCTGCCCGGTTCGCAGGGCGGTGAGTTCGTGCTGCAGGTACCGGAGGGCGAGGAATTCCTCACCGCCAGCACCCAGCAGCTGTCCTCGGCGGCGATCGCAATGAACGACCGCGTCGATGCGGCCGCGCCCGCGTCGACCGCGACCCCGAACGCCGGCGCCAGCAGCGCCGACGCACCGCCCGCTGTGTCCAAGCCGGCGGTCGTGGTCAAGGACCTGCAGGGCGGCGAGCGGCCGTTGGCGGTGCCGGCCGCGGCCGGCCCGGTGTCCGACCGTCAGCGTGCGCAGCGCGCCAACGATCGGGGCCTGCAGCTGTACAAGGAGAAGCGCTACGACGAGGCCGAAGCGCAGTTCACCGAGGCGCTGAAGCTGCGCCCGGACTTCGCGCTCGCGGCCAACAACCTGGGCTTCATCTACTATCGCCAGGGCAAATACGCGCAGGCCGTGCGTTGGCTGGAGAACACGCTGAAGATCGATCCCTCGCGCGCGGTGGCCTACGTCAACCTGGGCGACGCCTACCGCCAACTCGGCGATGCGGCCAAGGCCAAGCGCGCCTTCCAGACCTACCTGGAGCTGCAACCCAACGGGGCGTCGGCCGCCTACGTCCGCGGCCAGCTGCAGACGCTGTAATTCACCACGCCACCGAACTGCCGCCTTCGCCATGCCGTCTTCCGCCACCGAGACCATCGCCGCCATCGCCACCGCTCCCGGCGCGGGCGGCGTCGGCGTGGTCCGCGTCTCCGGTCCGGCGGCCGCGGCCATCGCCGAGGGACTGGGCCTGCACGCGCTGGTGCCGCGCAGCGCGCGCTACGCGCGTTTTCGCGACGCGCATGGCGAGATCGTGGACGACGGTATCGCGCTGTGGTTTCCGGCACCGCGCAGCTTCACCGGCGAGGACGTGCTGGAACTGCAGGCGCACGGCAGCCCGGTGCTGCTGCGGCACTTGGTGGCACGCTGCTGCGAACTCGGCGCGCGTCCGGCGCGTCCGGGCGAATTCAGCGAGCGCGCCTTCCTCAACCGCAAGCTGGACCTGGCCCAGGCCGAGGCGATCGCCGACCTGATCGCCGCCGGCGACCTGCGCGCGGCACGCGCGGCACGGCGCTCGCTGGACGGGGTGTTTTCGCGTCGCGTCGACGACCTGGCCGAACAGCTGATCCGCCTGCGCATCCACATCGAAGCGGCGATCGATTTCGCCGACGAGGCGCTGGACACGCTGGGCGGCGAGCAGGTCCGTGCCGGCCTGGCGCAGTCGCGCACGGATCTGACGCAGTTGCGTGCCGACGCCGAACGCGGCCGGCGCCTGCGCGATGGTCTGCACGCGGTGCTGGTCGGCCCGCCCAATGCCGGCAAGAGTTCGCTGCTCAATGCGCTGGCCGGCAGCGACCGCGCCATCGTCACCGACATCGCCGGCACCACCCGCGACACCTTGCACGAGACCGTGCGCCTGGACGGCGTGGAACTGACCCTGGTCGACACCGCCGGCTTGCGCGAGGGCGGCGATGCGATCGAGCGCGAGGGCATGCGCCGCGCGCGCCAGGAACTGCAGCGCGCCGACCTGGCGCTGATCGTGCTGGATGCGCGCGAGGCCGAGGCTGGCCATGCCGCGATCGCCGATGCCATCGCCGATGTGCCGCAGCGCCTGTGGATCCACAACAAGAGCGACCTGCTCGCCGCCGTGCCCGCCGCCAGCGCCGAGCGCGTCTACGTTTCCGCCGCCACCGGCAGCGGCCTGGAACAGTTGCACGCGCAGTTGCGCGCGATCGCCGGCGCCGCGGCAGGCGAGGGCAGCGACGGCGAATTCTCCGCGCGCGCCCGCCACGTCGACGCGCTGCAGCGCGCCGCGACGCATGCCGACGCGGCGGCGGTCGAACTGCAGCACGAACGCCTGGAACTGGCCGCCGAAGAGCTGCGCCTGGCCAATGCCGCGCTCGGCGAGATCGTCGGCACGCTCAGTGCCGACGACCTGCTCGGGCGGATCTTCTCCAGTTTCTGCATCGGGAAGTGAGGTGGCGTACAGGGACATCCACTGATGTCTGCTGATGTAGCGCTAAGCTGCGTAAATAGAGGGATTTTTTTCTACTGAGTGGTTCGGTGATACAGTCAAAGCCATCCATTTTCATGTCCAAGTTTGGTTCCAAGTCGCTGGGTTCTTGCTTCTCCTCCCTCTACTTGACGAGGCAGTCCACCAGGTGGCGATTGGGGAGTCGCCAGCAAAAGAAACAGCAGGAGAACGTGGCCGGCGCGGAAGACGCCACCATGGCCGATTTCGCTGACCGCTTCTTCAAGGCACTCAAACCACTCGCTGCTAGCAGCTGCGTCTGGGTGTAGCCAGACCGTGGCACCCTGGCCAAACCATTCGCCAACAATGCGTAGCCAGGCGCTGAAGGTGCCCTAGCATGGGCAGGAGATTCCCGCCTTCACCATCCATGCCCTGCGGCGCACGCCGTCGGGGTAATGATCAACAACTGGTTGACAACTGCCTTGGATGCTCGAGTTAGCTGTGCTCGTTGCGCAAAGCACGCATGGCCTGCTCTGCGCTCAGGAAGCGGATTGTCAAACGCGATTTAATAGGGCATTAACCCTACTAAGTACCTTTTTAAAGGGTACAATTGCCATATTTTTAGCCTGGGCCTGTCGCCCCATGCGCTCGCTTACTGCCGAGTACCTTGCTGCGCTTCGCTTCGACGGCACCCAGGCGACCACACTGCGTGCATTGGGCGAGTATCAGGGCAAACAAAAACTTTACGCTGCCCAATCTCCGGAAGCCCTCAAAGGCCTGCGCCAGATCGCGATGATCGAATTCACCGAATCATCCAACCGATTGGAAGGCGTTGTCGTGGCTCCCTCACGGCTGAGGTCACTGGTCATCCGAAATGCGGCGCCGAAGAGCCGCTTCGAACAGGAGATCGCTGGCTACCGCGATGCCTTGGCGTTGATCCATGAATCGGCCGCGCACATGCCCTTCAACGAAGGTGTGGTGCTGCAATTGCACACCGCGCTGTACCGCTACATGCCGCAGGAGGACGGGCGTTTGACGGCCACCAACAACGACACTATCGAGCGCCACACGGATGGCACGTTGCGGGGGCGCTTCCAGCCGGTCGCTGCGCACTTGGCGCCGATTGCCATAGCCGACCTGACAGGGCGCTACGCCACCGCATTGGACCAGCACCTGGCCGACCCACTAGTGCTGCTGCCACTGGCGATGCTCGACTTTCTGTGCATCCATCCTTTCCCCGATGGCAATGGCCGCATGTCCCGCCTGCTGACCTTATTGCTGCTCTACCACTTCGACTATGCGGTGGGCCGCTACATCAGCTTGGAACGCATCTTCGAGGACACCAAGGAAGGCTACTACGAGACCCTGGAAGCCAGCTCGCAGGCTTGGCACCGGGGGCGGCACGACGTCAAACCGTGGCTCGACTACTTTTTTTGGGCATTGCTGCGGGCGTATTGTGAGTTTGAGGAACGCGTCGGCACCATCGACCATGGGCGTGGGCGTGGTAGCAAGGGCGATCGGGTGCGGGCGGAAGTGCTTGGACGCAGCCTGTCGTTCTCGATTTCGGAGATCGACGAGGCTTGCCCGGGCGTAAGCCGGGACATGGTGCGGCTGGTGTTGAGGGTGATGAAATCGGAGGCGTTGATCGAATCGACTGGCAAGGGGCGAGGTGCGAAATGGGCCAAGCGGGTGTAAGGGGAGCACGATGGAACTGATCGACAACATCAGCCGCTTGCTGGGTGATGACCTCAAGCAAGCCATTCGGCCAGGGGCGCGGCTGAAGATCGCGGCCTCGTGCTTTTCAATGTATGCCTACGAGGCCTTGAAGTCCGAACTGGAAAAGATCGATGAACTGAACTTCATCTTCACCTCTCCCACTTTTGTGGCCGACGAAGTCACAGACAAGATCCGCAAGGAACGCCGCGAGTTCCACATCCCCAAGCTGGAGCGGGAGCGCAGCCTGTACGGTAGCGAATTCGAAATCCAGTTGCGCAACCAACTCACCCAGAGGGCGATTGCCCGGGAATGCGCCGACTGGCTACGACGCAAGGCCAAATTCAGAAGCAATCGCAGCAAAGCTCCCATGCAGCAGTTCGCTTGCGTGCAGTCGGGCAGCGCCGACACGGCCTACACGCCGCTACACGGCTTTACCGCCGTCGACCTGGGCTACCAACAGGGCAATGCCGTGTCCAACCTGGTCAACAAGATGGAGGAACCCAACTTCACGGCCACCTACCTGAGCCTGTTCGATCAAATCTGGAACGATCCGGAAAAGCTGGAAGACGTCACTGCGCAAATCTGCGATCACGTCGCCTCGGTCTATCAGGAAAACGCGCCCGAGAGCATCTATTTTCTGGTGCTCTACAACATCTTCAACGAGTTCCTTGATGACGTCGACGAAGACGTTCTGCCTAACGACCGCACCGGCTATCAGGACACGCTGATCTGGAACAAGCTCTTCAACTACCAGAAGGACGCGGCCACCGGCATCATCAACAAGCTGGAAACCTACAGCGGCTGCATCCTTGCCGACAGCGTCGGCCTCGGCAAGACTTTCACCGCGCTCGCCGTAGTCAAGTATTACGAGCTGCGCAACAAGTCCGTCCTGGTGTTGTGTCCCAAGAAGCTGGCCGACAACTGGCTCAACTACAACCGCAACCTCAAGACCAACCCTTTCGCCAAGGATCGCTTCGGCTACGACGTTCTGGCCCACACCGACCTGAGCCGTACCAGCGGCGAATCGTTCGGAACGCCGCTCAACCGCATCAACTGGGGCAACTACGACCTCGTCGTCATCGATGAGTCGCACAATTTCCGCAACAACGACGCTTACAAGGACAAGGAAACCCGCTACCAGAAGCTCATGAATAAGGTCATCCGCGAAGGCGTGAAGACCAAGGTATTAATGCTTTCTGCCACGCCGGTCAACAACCGCTTCACGGATCTGAGAAACCAGCTCGCGCTCGCCTACGAAGGCGACTCGGAAAACCTCAACAAGAAGCTGCGCACCAGCAAATCGGTGGAAGAGGTTTTCCGCAACGCGCAGAAAGCGTTCAATGCCTGGTCGAAGCTGCCGCCAGAGCAACGCACGCCACGCGCCATTCTGGATGCGCTGGACTTCGACTTCTTTGAGCTGCTGGACAGCGTCACCATCGCGCGCTCACGCAGGCATATCCAGACTTTCTACGACACCAAGGACATTGGCCATTTCCCCGAGCGCCGAAAGCCTTTGTCGTTCCATTGCGCACTGACAACGCGCGATGACGTGATGGGTTTCAACGAGATTTTCGAGCGGCTGACCAAGCTCCTGCTGGCGGTGTACGCGCCGGCCAAATACATCCTCGCTAGTAAGCGCCAGCAATACATCGAACGCTACAACGCCCAATCCGGCGACGAAAAAGGCAACCTGAGCCTCGAAGGCCGGGAAAGCGGCCTGCAACGCTTGATGACGGTCAACCTGCTCAAGCGGCTGGAAAGCTCCGTCCAATCCTTCAGGCTCACGCTGCAATCCCTGCAAGCCAACCACCAGAACACGTTGGCGCAGATCGCGGCCTTTAGGCAGACCGGTAGCGCTGCCAGCGTGGATGACATGGCCAGCGTGCTGGAAGTCCTTGATGCAGAAGAAGATGACTTGCTCGATGAACTCGAACAAGGCAGCGATACCGGTGGCAAGCTCAAGATCAGCTTGGCAGACATGGACTTGCCCTCGTGGGAACATGACCTGAAAGCCGATCTCGCCCACATCGAAGCCCTGTTGACCTCGATGTCGAGGATCACGCCCGAGGACGATGCCAAGCTCCAGCATCTCAAGGGCCATGTGCTGGGCAAGATCACCAACCCCATGAACCCCGGTAACAAGAAGATCCTGATCTTCACCGCCTTCGCCGATACCGCCGACTACCTGTACGCCAATCTGGCTCCCGCGTTGCAGGCCCTGCAACTGCATACCGGCAAGGTGACAGGCAGCGATCGCCCCAAGTCCACCTTGCCCAAAGCGTATGACTTCCAGGAACTGCTGACGCTGTTCTCCCCTCGCTCGAAAGAAAAGGCCGTCGTTTTGCCGAATGAGCCTGCGGAAATCGACGTGCTCATCGGCACGGACTGCATCTCCGAAGGCCAGAACCTTCAGGACTGCGACTACCTCATCAACTACGACATCCACTGGAACCCGGTGCGCATCATCCAGCGCTTCGGGCGCGTGGATCGCATCGGCTCACCCAACACCAGCATCCAGTTGGCGAACTACTGGCCGGACATCTCGCTGGACGAATACATCAACCTCAAGGAGCGCGTCGAAAACCGGATGATGATCGTGGATGTCACCGCCACCGGAGACGACAATGTCATCTCCGCGCAAGCCAACGACATGTCCTACCGCAAGGAACAACTGCGCCGCCTGCAGGAAGAAGTCATCGAACTGGAAGACCTGAAAACCGGTGTCTCCATCACCGATCTTGGCCTCAACGATTTCCGCATGGATTTGCTGAACTACGTGAAGGCCCACGGCGACCTGGGCAAGTCACCTAACGGACTGCACGCCGTCGTCCCCGCGAACCCTGAGCTCGGCCTCGCCCCCGGCGTCATCTTCACGCTACGCAACCGCAACGCAGGCGTGAATCCGCCCGCCCACCTGCCACAGCACAACCGGCTGCACCCTTACTACCTCGTTTACATCAACCGCGAGGGTGAGGTTGTTCACGACTACACCGAGGTCAAGCGCCTGCTCGATCTGGTGCGCCTGTGCTGCAAAGGGCGAGCGGCACCGATTGCTGAAGTCTGCCAACGCTTCAACAGAGCCACCGCCGATGGCCGCAAGATGCAGCCGTATTCCGAGCTGCTGAACAAGGCTATCCGTTCGATGATCGAGGTGAAGGAAGAGAAGGACCTCGACAGCCTGTTCACTGGAGGCAAGACCACGGCGCTCACGCACACCATCAACGGGTTGGACGACTTCGAGCTGATCGCCTTTCTTGTGATACAGGAGGCCGGATGAGTCAGCCTAGCCCCGCGCACCAGCATCAGGCCTTCATCGCTTACCCGGCGCAGGCCGCTTTTGGTCGCGCGCTGCCCAAAAGCAAGGTATACGAGCACAGTGGCGCGACAAACCGCCTCAAAGATTTGTTCGTCAAGCAAGTCGAGCAGATCGTCTGGGCATTCAAGCTTGCGCCGGAGACGATTCGCCTGCCTGCGCGGCCCGGCGTGCCAGAAGTTCAGGTGTTCAATCTTCAGCTCAAGACGCCGGAACTGCATCGTGACGTGCTGCGTTGCATTGACGAGGCCATTCCGTTCCCCATCGTGTTCGAGCTGGCTTTCGATGGCAGGACGCAGATCATCGCTGCCTACAAACGCCGGAACGACGCCGATGCGAACCGCTGGGTTGTATCGGACTACTTTGCGTCCGACTGGCTCCCGGTCGGCAGCCAGCGGACCGCCATGCCCGTAGCGCTGCATCTGGGCGGCTTGTACGAACAGTTGCTGCAGCGTCTGATCCCTCTATCCTTGCGCCCGCAGGAAACGCTTGCCGAACTAGTGGCGCGCGTGGAGCAGGTGCAGGCCAAGCAGCGTGAAGTGGAAAGAACAACAGCGAGGCTGGCGAAGGAAAAGCAATTCAACCGCAAGGTGGAGATCAATGCCCAATTGCGGCAGTTGAAGAATGACTACGAAGCATTGACCCGCTGAAGCGCTCAAGAACTCGATGTCATGCCTAAAAAGAGCAACCCAACACAATCAGACGATCAGTCCCCGACGTGGCCCAGGTTAGAGACGATTACCAGCCGTTGCACTGCAACTTGGTAGCAAATTCCCCCTGAATGATGAGCTAGCAGACGGCTCGGACACCTAACAACCCGCAAGCGACAAGAAGATTGATATGGAAAAGCTGAAGATGCATTCGCCCAACCTGACCGAAGACAACATCGCGCGCATTCGTGAGCTGTTTCCGGGCTGCGTGACGGAAGCGCGGGACGAGGATGGCAGTGTGCGGCTGGCGGTGGATTTCGACCAATTGCGGCAGGAGCTTTCGGCTTCCCTGGTGGAAGGGCCACAGGAGCGATATCACCTCAACTGGCCTGGCAAGCGCGAGGCGCTATTGACGGCCAATGCGCCGATCGCAAAGACCCTGCGCCCGGTGCGCAGCGAGAGCGTGGACTTCGATACCACGAAGAACCTGTTCATCGAAGGCGACAACCTGGATGCGTTGAAGCTGCTACAGGAGACGTATCTCGGTAAGGTCAAGATGATCTTCATCGACCCACCGTACAACACGGGGAACGACTTCATCTACGAAGACGACTTTGCGGAAGACGCGGCAGGCTATCTGCGACGCTCAAATCAGGTTGATGGAAAAGGCCAACGATTAGTTGCCAATACGGCATTCAATGGTCGATTCCACTCAGACTGGTTGAGCATGATCTATGCGCGGCTCAAGCTTGCGCGAACGCTCTTGCGCGACGACGGGGTCATCTTCATTTCGATTGACGACAGCGAGCAGTACAACTTGCTCTCTTTGTGCTACGAGATATTCGGGGCAGACAACTTCGTTGCGACGATCATCTGGCAGCACAGTATTCAGCCGAAAGGCTATACGGATGTCTTTTCGGTGCATCACAACTACATCTTCATGTTCCAGAAGACCGATGCCTTCGAACTTCATAGCCTTGAGCGAACTGACGAAGATAACAAAGCTTATTCCAATCCGGACAATGACCCGCGTGGACTGTGGCGAACAGGTGACGTACGTAATGCCCTGTATCGCCCCAACCTTCGCTACGAGATCAAGACGCCCTCAGGGAAGACGATCAATCCGCCCGAAAACGGCTGGCGGTGGAGCAAGGAGACGCTGCGCGAGAAGATCGCGTGTGGAGAAATTGTCTTTCGCGATGATGAAACCCGCATCATCAGGAAGATCTACCTGGACACGTTGGAAGGGCGTGCTCCAGAGACCATTTGGTTTGGCAAGGATGCAGGCACCACCCGAGATGGAGCAAAGGAACTGAAGGAAGACTTCGACGGTGAAGCGCCATTTGACACAGCGAAGCCCACTGCGCTCATCAAGCGTATGGCAAAAATTGCAGGAGTTAAGCCTGACGATCTCGTTCTGGACTTCTTTGCGGGGTCGGGTACGACCGGAGTTGCTTGTCTGAACGAATCGCTAGCGAACTTCATTCTGGTTCAGCTTCCAGAAACCTTTGACGAAAGTAAGCCTCACGGAAAGGCAGCACACAAGCTGGGCATCACCACGATTTCCGAGTTGGCTTGTCGGAGACTTAAAGCTGCAACTTCGCGTCTTGAAAGAGGGTCTGGAGTAGGAGGATTCCGCGTCCTCAAGATCGACTCCTCCAACATGGCCGACGTCTACTACGCCCCCGATACGCTGGACAAAGCCAACCTCGACCTGTTTGTGGACAACATCAAGCCCGACCGCACGGCGGAAGACCTGCTGTTCCAGGTGATGCTGGACTGGGGAGTTGACCTCGCTTTGCCCATCGAGAAGAAGGCCATCCAGGACAAGGACGTGTTCTTCGTGGACGGCAATGCGCTTGCCGCCTGCTTCGATGCGCATGGCGGCGTGGACGAAGGCTTCGTCAAGGAACTGGCCACGCACAGGCCCTTGCGCGTGGTGTTCCGCGATGCTGGGTTCAAAGACAGCGCAGTCAAAATCAACGTGGAGCAGATTTTCAAGCTCTTGTCGCCCTCCACCGAAGTGAAGAGCATCTGAGGGGGCGCACATGATTAAGGATGAATTGGCTGCCAGCCCCGTCGGATATGCCGACTGGTTGGCTGAGCTCAAGCAGCGCATCTATGCCGCCCAGCAACGCGCCACCCTTGCGGTCAATCGCGAGCTGGTGTTGCTGTACTGGCAGATCGGTCAGGACATTCTGGCACGCCAGGCCAGCCAGGGGTGGGGCAGCAAGGTGGTGGACAGGCTGGCACGCGATCTGTGCAACGCCTTTCCGGACATGAAAGGCTTCTCCCCGCGCAACCTCAAGTACATGCGGGCCTTTGCCGAGGCGTGGCCCGATGGCGAATTTGTGCAAGCGGCGCTTGCACAATTGCCCTGGTATCACCAGTTGGCGCTGCTGGACAAGCTCCAGACCGCCGAGGAGCGGCAATGGTATGCCGCGCAGGCGCTGGAGAACGGCTGGTCGCGCAACGTGCTGGTGATGCAGATCGAATCCGGCTTGCGCCAGCGTACAGGCGCGGCCATCACCAACTTCGGCCAGCGCCTGCCCAGGCCGCAGTCGGATCTGGCCCGCGAGTCACTGAAAGACCCATACCGCCTGGACTTTCTCGGTCTGGGCAAGGAGGCGCAGGAACGTGCCATCGAGGATGCGCTGGTCAAGCACGTCACCCAGTTCCTGATGGAGCTAGGTGCGGGCTTTGCTTTCGTCGGACAGCAGGTGCATGTGGAAGTGGGCGACAAGGATTTCTACATCGACCTGTTGTTCTACCACCTGAAGTTGCGCTGCTATGTGGTGGTGGAACTGAAAGCCGGCGAGTTCCAGCCCGAATACGCAGGCAAGCTCAATTTCTACCTCAGCGCGGTGGACAGCCAGTTCAGGCACCCCAGCGACAACCCCAGCCTGGGCCTGTTGCTATGCAAGAACCGCGACAAGGTGGTGGCAGAGTACGCCTTGCGCGACATGAACAAGCCCATCGGCGTTGCGGAGTATCAACTGGTGCAGGCTTTGCCCAAGGAACTGCAAACAGACTTGCCTCGTATCGAGGATATCGAGAGTGAACTGCGGGATGCGGATGATGCGCCCGGGGAGGCGCAGGCATGAAGCTGAAATTCAAGACCCAGGCCTACCAGACGGCCGCCGTGCAGGCAGTGGTGGATTGCTTCAAGGGGCAGGCGCCGCATCACGGTGGCATTCGCTATCGCCTTGATCCCGGCACCCGCAAGGCGGCACCGGCCAGCCCACAGGGCGCGCTGGCGCTGGAGGCCGCGCGGGATGCGGCGGCAGAGCAGGAGGCGGCTTTCCGCAACGCCGACCTCACCCTGTCGGAGCTGGCTCTGCTGGACAACATCCACGCCGTGCAGCGGGGGCAGAACCTGCCGTTGTCCGATGCGCTGGTCAAGACCAAGGTGGCCAAGATCAATCTCGACATCGAGATGGAAACCGGCACGGGCAAGACCTACTGCTACATCAAGACCATCTTCGAGCTGAACAAGCTATACGGCTGGAGCAAGTTCATCATCGTCGTGCCCAGCATCGCCATCCGCGAGGGCGTGGCCAAGTCGTTGGACATCACCGCCGAGCACTTTCTGGAGACGTATCACAAGAAGGCGCGCTTCTTCATCTACAACTCCAAGCAACTGCACCACCTGGAGAGCTTCTCGTCGGACGCGGGCATCAACGTGATGGTGATCAACGTGCAGGCTTTCGCCTCGCGCGGGGCGGAAAACCGCCGTATCTACGACGTGCTGGACGATTTCCAGTCGCGCAAGCCCATCGACGTGATCAGCGCCAACCGGCCGATCATGATTCTGGATGAGCCGCAGAAGATGGAAGGTGCAGCCACGCTGAAATCGCTGGAAGAATTCAAGGCGCTAGCGGTGCTGCGCTACTCGGCCACCCACAAGACCACCCACAACAAGATTCACCGGCTGGATGCGCTGGACGCCTACAACCAGAAGCTGGTGAAGAAGATCGCTGTGCGCGGCATCGCGGTGAAGGGGCTGGCAGGCACGGCCGGCTATCTGTACCTGCAATCCATCGAGATTTCCAGCAAGAAGCCGCCCGAGGCGCGCGTCGAGTTCGAGCAGAAGCTGGCGGGCGGCAACATCAAGCGCGTGGTGAGAAAACTCGGCAAGGGCGACAACCTGTTCGAGCTGTCGGGTGGACTGGATCAATACCGCGACCACGTGGTCGCGGACATCAACGCCAACACCGACACCCTGAGCTTTACCAATGGCGTGGAGCTGACGGTCGGCGACGCCACCGGCGACGTAACCGAGGCAGCATTGCGCCGTATCCAGATTCGTGAGGCCATCAAGGCGCACTTCGACAAGGAGCAGGCGCTGTTCCAGCAGGATGTGAAGGTGCTGACGCTGTTCTTCATCGACGAGGTGGCCAAGTACCGCGACTACGCGCAGGCGGATGAAAAAGGCGAATACGCCCGCATATTTGAAGAGGAGTACACGCAGTACCTCAATGAGGTGCTCGACCTGGACGAGACGGCCTACGTCAAATACCTGAAGGGCATTGCAACAGAAAAAACCCACAGCGGCTACTTCTCTATCGACAAGAAGAGCAAGCGGCAGGTGGACTCGGCGGTTGCCGCGCGCGGCGAGAATGCTGGGCTGTCCGATGACGTGGATGCCTACGACCTGATCCTGAAGGATAAAGAGCGCCTGCTTTCGCTCGCCGAGCCGGTGCGTTTCATCTTCTCACACTCGGCCTTGCGCGAAGGCTGGGACAACCCGAACGTGTTCGTCATCTGCACGCTCAAGCACAGCGACAACACCATCTCCCGTCGCCAGGAGGTGGGACGCGGCTTGCGGCTGTCGGTCAACCAGAATGGTGACCGGATGGATCAACCGGCCACGGTGCACGATGTGAACGTGCTGACGGTAGTGGCCAGCGAGAGCTACAAGGATTTCGTGACCGCGCTGCAGAAGGACATCAGCGAGTCGCTGTCGGAACGTCCGCGCGTGGCGGATAAGGCATTCTTTACTGGCAAGATGGTGACCACGGCCACCGGCTCAGTGACTGTCACAGAAGATCAAGCGACCGACATCGAGTTCTACCTGATTCAGAACGGCTATGTCGACAAAAAGCGCAACATCACCGAGAAATACCATCAGGCCAAGAAGAACGGCACGCTGGCTGCGCTGCCGGATGAACTCGCTCCCTTGGGCGACCAAGTGTTCACGCTTGTGGATAGCGTCTTCAGCGAAAGTCAGTTGCCCGACATCAGCGACGACCGCCGCCCGAAGAAGAATCCGCTCAACGCCAACTTCGAAAAGCAGGAGTTCAAGGCGCTGTGGAACCGCATCAACCGAAAGGCTGCCTACAGTGTTGATTTCGACTCGGACGAGCTGGTGCAAAAGGCGGTCAAGGAGCTGGACGCGGCCCTGCGCGTAACCCCGCTGCAATACGCCATCCAGGCTGGCGAACAGATCGACCAGGTGACCCGCGAGGCGCTCCAGCGTGGCGATGGTTTCAAGGTTTCCGAAACAAAGACCGAGTACAACAAACAGTCGATCCATTCAGCGGTCAAGTACGACCTGATCGGCAAGCTGGCCGAAGGCACGCAATTGACCCGCCGGACGGTGGCGGAAATCCTCAAGGGCATCAACGTTGCGGTCTTTGCGCAGTTCAAGAGGAACCCAGAGAGCTTCATCGCCGAGGCCACACGGCTCATCAACGAACAGAAGGCGACGGTCATCATCGAGCATCTGGCCTATGACCCGGTCGAGGACAAGTTCGATCTGGACATCTTCACAGCCGGGCAGACCAAGCAGGACTTCAGCAGGGCCGGGCACAAGCTGCAACGGCACATCTACGACTACGTGCTGACCGACTCGAACATCGAGCGCGACTTCGTGAAAGAACTGGATACGGCCAATGAAGTGGTGGTCTATGCCAAGCTGCCGCGCGGCTTCCTGATTCCCACGCCCGTGGGTGACTACAACCCGGACTGGGCGATCAGCTTCAAGGAAGGCACGGTCAAGCACATCTACTTCGTTGCCGAAACCAAAGGCTCTATGTCATCCATGGAACTGCGCGAAATCGAGAAAACCAAGATCAAATGCGCCCGCAAGTTTTTTGATGAGATAAATCGCCGCTATGCCCCGGAGAACGTCAGATATGACGTGGTGGATAGCTTTGGCAAACTGATGGAAGTCGTGAAGTAGAGGCCGCTGATCTTCCGAGATAGATAGCCGTGACTTGCAGACGTTCGTGCCCAAGTTCTGTACTGATGATTTTTCGTGCTGCGGTATCCTGGGCTCGGTGTGCGTCGATCAGCGCTCTGACGGGAGGTCCACCTGCTGTTGGTGCGGACACTCCGTCAGTGCCTCATACCGCATCTGCGGCATACCGATGCCGCAGCCCGTGCATGTTGCTCAGACCTGCTGCCTTGCATTGCCCATCGTAAACGGGCCGCTGCTGGATGTAGGTCTTGTTCGCGGGGATCAGCGAGCCCAATCCTGCCAGCCGGTGTACTTCGTCCAGCACCGTCCCCTGCTGCGGTGTCATGATCGGTACCGTGCGGCCACGTCCGCCCTTGACCTATGCGCCTTTGATGGCGATGTGATCGCCACGGTCGACATAGTGCGGTTGAAACTTGATGGGCTCTTCACACCGCTCAGGTCGCCCATTGGCACACCACAATTGGTAACGGGAGAGCGAGAAGCGTCCAGGGATGGCCGTCTGCCGCTACCAAGGAACACGCTTGGTTTCTGGGTCCAAGAATAGGACCAAGCGCATTGAGTGGCTTCCAGAACGCTATTGAAAATCGATGGAATGCAGCAGAAACGCTACTTCGCATCGGCAAAGTAGCGTGTCGCTACGCCCTGCTTACGCCGCCAACGCCGCGCGCTGCTCCTGCAGCCACTGTTCGAACGGCAGCGGCGCCTGCCCGGTCAGCGCCTGGTAGTCGCCGGTGACGGTGGCGACGCGGCCGGCGGCGGTGTTGGTGTCGAACGAGGCATAGATGCGCGCGACCGGCTCGGGCAGGCCTGCGCCGACCATGCCCTGCACCAGGCCTTCGACCGGTACCGGCACCACCTGGATCTGCACGTCCAGCACCTGCGCGACCAGCGCGGCGATCTCGGCGGTGGTGTAGGCGCGCGCGCCGCTGAGGGTGAGCGTGCGCTTGCCGTCGCCGCCGGCCAGGGCGACCGCGGCGGCGCGGGCCAGGTCGTCGCGCGCGATATGGGCGATGCCGCCGTCGCCGGCCGCGCTGTACCAGTGGCCCGAGGCCAGCACCGACGGCAGGCTCATGAACAGGTTTTCGAAGTACCAGTGGTTGCGCAGCACGGTCCAGGCGGGCAGGGCGCTGGCGGCCAGGCTGTCTTCGGTACCGGCATGGTCGGTGGCCAGCAACAGCGGCGAGTCGTGCGGTTCCGGGCAGGAGGTGTAGACCAGGTGGCCGACGCCGGCACGCTCGGCGGCGGCGATCGCGGCCTGGTGCTGCTGCAGGCGGTGGCCGGGGCGGTCCAGTGCGTCGGTGCTGATCAGCAGCACGCGGCCGGCGCCACGGAACGCGGTGTCGAGCGAGGTGGCGTCGTCGAAATCGCCGTGGCGCACGTCCACGCCGCGCGCGGCCCAGGCGGCCAGGCGGTCGGGTTGGCGGGTCATCGCCACCACCCGCGACGGTGCCACCTTGAGGGTGTCGAGCAGGTGCGCGAGCACGCGCTGGCCGAACTGGCCGCCGGCGCCGGTGACGAGCAGGGAATCGGAAGATGCGGACATGACAGGTCTCCTGAGGAAGGGCGGCGTCGCAGGACGCCATGGTCTGGAAAAGGAACCTGGTCTATCCTAGAGACCTTGGCCGACCTGTAAAGACGGCACTTTTTCCGCCCCTGATTACCCCGAGGTAACCACCATGGACACCGTCGTACCGCCGGTCGCTGCCTGCGATCCGCTGTTGAGCCAGCAGTTGCAGGACTACCAGCGTGCCGGCATGGCCATCGACCAGTGCCCGGTGCGCGACGTGCTGGCGCAGATCGGCGACAAGTGGAGCACCCTGTTCGTGATGTTGCTGGCCGAACGCCCGCACCGCTTTGGCGAACTGCGCCGCGCGGTGCCGGACATCTCCCAGCGCATGCTGACCCAGACCCTGCGCGACCTGCAGCGCGAAGGGCTGGTCGCCCGCGAGGTGCTGCCGACCGTGCCGCCCGGCGTGGAGTACCGGCTCACCCCACTGGGGCACTCGTTGAGCGTGGTGCTGGCACCGCTGGTGCGCTGGGCTGCCGATCACCACGCGCAGATCCGTGGCGCGCGCGCCGCGTTCGAGGCCGATGCACCGGCGCGGGCGGCGGGCGCCGCGTACGGTTGACGCGTCCCGTACGAGCGGCTTTACCGAGAACGCCCGGTCGCGGCGGAAGCCGCTCCTTACGGACATTCCCGCATTACCCGCAACCCCGACGGCCGCAAACGGCCGAATTCGGCAACCGCGGATCAGCTCTCCGCAACCACCCGCGCGCTGTAGCTGTCGCCGTCGCGCTGCACCCTTACCGGTCCGCCGAACACCGCCGACAACGGCGCATCGGCCAGCAGTTCCTCGCGCGCGCCGTCGGCGTACACCTGGCCCTCGCGCAGCAGGATCACCCGTGCGATTTCCGGCACGATCTCTTCGATGTGGTGGGTGACCAGCACCAGGGTGATGCCCTGGCGGGCGAGGTCGCGCATCGTCGCCAGCAAGTGCTCGCGCGCGACCAGGTCCAGGCCGGTACTGGGTTCGTCCAGCAGCAGCGCCTGCGGCCGATTGACCAGGGCGCGCGCGATCAGCACGCGCCGGGTCTCGCCGGCCGACAGTTCGGCATAGGGCCGCCGCAACAGCGGCAACGCGTGCGCCGCCTGCAGCGCTTCGCGCGCGCGGTCGCGCATCGCGTCGGTCACCTCGCGGTGCGGCGGCACCACATAGCTGGCGAAGAACCCGGACAGCACCGCGCTCTCCACATCCAGCCCGGGCATGTCGGCGAGATTGACGCTCAGGTCGCCGGTGACGATGCCCAACTGGCTGCGCAGGCGGTCCACCTGCCAGCGGCTCTGGCCGAGCACCCGCACCGCCGGTTCTTCGCCGGCGCGCGCCAGCGGATACAGCTCGCGGGTGATGAGTTTGATGAACGAGGATTTGCCGCAGCCGTTCGGGCCGAGGATCGCGGTGTGCTGGCCGAGCGCGATGCGCAGGCTCAGCGCGTGCAGCACGCGGACCTGGCCGCGGACGACGCTGGCACGGTCGAGTTCGATCAACGGCGCGGCCGCTGGCACGGGGGTTGCTTGGGAAGAGGCGGCTGACATGGAACCGAAACCGTTCTGTGATCGGAAGCGCTTGGCGGCTGAATACCATACGCGAGCGCCGGGTGAAGTTTGCGCCCGCAACCCCCATCATGTCGTCATCCCCTCACGCCGTCCTACGCTCTGGAGCTTCTGGCAATGTTCGACGCGATCCTCGACTTCCTCGGCAACGGCCTGCTCGGCGTCGGCTGGTGGGGCATGCTGGCCGTGCTGCTGCTGTTCACCCAGCTCACCATCTTCGCGGTGACGCTGTATCTGCACCGCAGTCAGGCGCATCGCGGCGTGGACTTCCATCCGCTGCTGTCGCACTTCTTCCGCTTCTGGACCTGGTTCACCACCTCGATGATCACCAAGGAGTGGGTGGCGATCCATCGCAAGCACCACGCCAAGGTGGAGACCGAGGAAGACCCGCACAGCCCGCAGACCAAGGGCATCGCCCGCGTGTTCTGGCGCGGCGTGGAGCTGTACCGCGAAGCGCGCACCCAGCGCGTCGACATCGAGCAGTACGGCAAGGGCGCGCCGGACGACTGGATCGAGCGGCACCTGTACACCCCGTACGCGAACCTGGGGCCGGTGGCGCTGTTCGCGGTCAACTTCGCGCTGTTCGGCCTGCCCGGCATCGCGCTGTGGGCGCTGCAGATGGCATGGATCCCGTTCTGGGCCGCCGGCGTGATCAACGGCCTGGGCCACTGGTGGGGCTACCGCAACTTCGAGTCCGCCGACACCTCGACCAATCTGACCCCGTGGGCGCTGTGGATCGGCGGCGAAGAACTGCACAACAACCACCATGCCTTCCCCAGCTCGGCGCGTTTCTCGATGCGCCGTTGGGAACTGGACATCGGCTGGATCGCGATCCGCGCGCTGGCCGCCCTGCGTCTGGCCAAGATCCTGCGCGTGGCGCCGACCCTGGACGTACGCCCGAACATCGCCGTGCCCGACGCCGACACCCTGCGCGCGCTGCTGTCGCATCGCTTCCAGGCGATGACCGATTACCAGCGCAACGTGTTCAAGCCCGCGCTCAAGGAAGAAGCCGCGCAGGCCGGCGCCAAGCTGCGCAAGCTGCTGCCGCGGCGCCTGCGCAAGGGCCTGGTCGACGATGGCCGCTGGCTCAAGCCCGACGCGCGCGAACAGCTGCAGCACTGGGTGGCGCAGCGCCCGCGCATGCGCACGCTGGTCGAGCATCGCGCCCGCCTGGCGGCCCTGCTGGAAGCGCGCACCCACGACGCCAGCGAACGTCTCAAGCACCTGCAGGCCTGGTGCCACGACGCCGAAGCCAGCGGCATCGCCGCGCTGCAGGCCTACGCCGCGCGGCTGAAGGGCTACGCCCTGGCATGAGCCGCGGCGCACCGCATATCCCGTCGCACGAACGCCGCCTTGCGCGGCGTTCGTCGTTGATGGTCGCGCTGACGCTGGGCATCGCGTGCGTCGCGACCGCGGCCGGCATCGATGTGCGTGCGCAGGCGATCGACAGCACCGCCAGCTACCTGCAGCGCATGGACCGCGACGGAGACGGCCGCGTCAGCCTGGACGAATACCTGGCCTGGATGAGCTACGCCTTCGACGCGCGCGACCTCGACCACGACGGCGTGCTCAGCCCCGCCGAACTGCCCGGCGGCCGCGGCCCGCCGATCACCCGCGCGCAACACCTCGCCACCCTGACCGCCCGCTTCCGCAAGCAGGACACCAACGGCGACGGCTACCTCAGCGCGCGGGAGTTGGCGGCACCGCCGCAGTAGGGGACGCCGATCCGGCGGGCGCTGTGCTCGCCGATTCCGGGGCTGGCGCTGCGGTGTCCGGCGCAGAGGCGAGTCTGCGAGCAGAAACCAGGTGCAGCAGCGCGACAGAAAGAAAGGCAATGGCGGTTGCATGCGTCTGCAGGCAGACCATCACCCAGGCGAACAAGCAATACATCGCCGCAAGCTTGCGGTGCATGGACGGCAGCATGGTGATGGCTTTTATCCGCATCAGCGCGACGTCGCCTCGCGATCCGGGATCCAAAGACATTCGTGCATCAGGTGACGCCCTCCAAGACCCAGGCCTTGCAGCGCTGGAAATTCTCTTCCCCTTTCCAGACCTCGGTATAGGTGGGTCCGCGCACGCGTTCGATCAGTTCCAGGGCTTTCTCCCGATCGCGCGCCAGGCAGGCGAAGCGGGCAAAATTCTGCAAATTCCATTCGTCCGCATAGACTTTGAGCACGTCGTCGATGCCAGCGCGCATGGTCGACCAGCGCGCCAGCGATTCGGTGAACAAGCGTTCGTCATAGATCGATTGCGAGGCGTACCAATAGATGCGTGCGTACAGTCCCTGGCCTTCCCGCTCACGTGTGCGCTCCATCGCCATCCTGGCGAAGCGTTCGATGTCGACCGCACTGCCTCCCCACTTGGGCGAATAGAACTCGATCGCCTGAAAGTAGATTTCGTAGTATTCCGGGTACCGGGTCATCCCTTCATTGATCAAGGCTTGGAACCGCGCATCGTCCCATTGCTGCGCCTTGGCTACCGCCTCCATCTTGATGTACCACTCCGGATCCAATGAGGCGATCTGCTTATTGTCCTCAAGATAGCGCCTGGTCGCCTCGATTCCCTCTCTGAACGGCGCCCAGTCTTCTGCGCGTACCGTGTTCGCATAGCCGCCGCCGCGGCGATGCCATGCACGCCTGGCCAAGACTTCCGCATAGGCAAGCCGAGCGGTGGGAGACTTCGGATACGTCTTTACCCATTGTTCGGCGATGTGCTCCTTTTCAGCCAATGTCGCCTTGTCGTACGACGCGAGCAAATAAAAGCGATTGATTCCGCCATGCAGCACGCTCAACTTCCACACGCCGCTGGACGTCCTTGCCTGTTTTGTTCGGTATAGCGCTGCTAGTTGCTCAAGCGCCGCGAGGTCACCCTGCATCATGGCCTTGGTGGTGCTATCCAGAATGGCTGTGCGTTCCTGGATCTCTTCAGCAACCACACGGGTTGGCAATGCTGATGCGGCAAAAAACAGCAGAAAAATCACTAGGCGATGCAGCTTCCTTTGCATGCAATCAATCTCCTTGAAAAGAGGCTTGCTTTCGCGATGGCGCTTCGCTGTTGGACCAATGCTTACCTGTTTTCGCCCAAGCCAAGTAGGTCATGCCGATCTCCAACAACTGCCACCCCCAATAAGCATTCCCTGCATGCGCATTCATCACAGATACGACGAAGTGAATGGCAATCAACGCCGGCGCGGCTAGGAAAATTGCAACAAAGAAATGGGGCCATGTCCGGGCTGCGCGAATCGCGGACGCGAGGTACACGCACAGCGTGATCCCAGGGAAGAAGATCAGATAGCGCAGATAGTCCCCCGCGTCGTACTGATCAAGGAGATGCCGGTTGGCGAAAAAGGTATTCAATCCAGCCAGGAAAAACAGTGCGAATGACATAAACACTGGCACCCATTTGATGAACTTCATGCTTCACCTGCGGCCGCTATCAGCGACGCCGTAGAACGCATGGCGACCGGGTAGGCCGCAGTGGGCGCAGCGGGGAAAAGTCTGCGGAATGCCCGATTCTGGGCAGATGGCCTCAGCCGCGAGTTGGGCGGTAGAGCGAACGGAAATACCACGTTGCGCATCCGACAATCCTTGTCATCACTGAGGCCGATGCTAGTCGAGACCCGTGCCGCTGGCAATCGAGGGCCGGCTGTGGCCATCGCAATGAACCATCCGACGAAACTTGTGCGCATGCACCCACTTCGATGTGCGTCTGGCTGGAGGCGATGCATCCAACGCTGGAAAACGCCCCTAATGATAGAGTTGGTAGCTCCTAGTTCCCGCCCGACCGCTACGGCCGCGTTCCATGCCCGAACTCCCCGAAGTCGAAACCACCCGGCGCGGCCTGGAGCCGCATCTGTCGGGGCGGCGCATCCATGGGGTGATCCTGCGGCGGCCGGATCTGCGCTGGCCGATTCCGCCGGAGGTGGCCGAGCGGTTGCCCGGGCAGCGCATCGAGGGCATTCGCCGGCGCGCCAAGTATCTGTTGCTGGACACCGCGGTCGGTAGTGCGCTGCTGCATCTGGGCATGTCCGGCAGCTTGCGCGTGCTGCCGGGCGACACGCCGCCGCGGGCGCACGACCACGTCGACATCAGCCTGGAAGACGGCCGGGTGCTCCGCTTCAACGACCCGCGCCGGTTCGGCTGCCTGCTGTGGCAGGCGCCGGGCGAGACCCATCCGCTGCTCGCCGAGCTGGGGCCGGAGCCGCTGTCGGAGGCGTTCGACGGCGATCATCTGTTCCGGCTCAGTCGCGGCCGTACCGCGCCGGTCAAAACCTTTTTGATGGATCAGCGCATCGTGGTCGGGGTGGGCAACATCTACGCGGCAGAGAGCCTGTTCCAGGCGGGCATCAGTCCGCTGCGCGAGGCCGGCGACGTCTCGCGTGCCCGTTACGCACGCCTGGCCGAGGCGGCCAAGGCGATCCTGGGTTATGCGATCCAGCGCGGCGGCACGACCCTGCGCGATTTCATCAGCCCGGACGGGGCGCCGGGCTACTTCGAGCAGGAGCTGTCGGTCTACGGCCGCGAGGGCGAGGCCTGCAAGCGTTGCGGACGCACGCTGCGCCACGCCAGCATCGGCCAACGCGCCAGCGTCTGGTGTGGCCACTGCCAGCGCTGAGCAACGAACGCGATCGCGCTGCACGCACCGGCGAAGGCGGTGCGGCGCCCGCAGGGACACCGGCAGCACCGCGCTTCTTGCAGCGTCTCGGCACGATGGGCCGTCGCGATCGCGAGCGCGATTCAGCCGCGACGGGCCTTGCCGGTAACGGGTCTGCTCAAGCGCACATGTCGGTGGGCTTTTCAGCGGGCCTTGTCGCGTCGTTAGCGGCTCCAGAAGAGGCCTTGCCCACTCGGGCATAGCGACGCCGCTGTGGTCGGGCCGGCAACTGTCTCGGCCGGGGCCCGCCCACCTCCAGCACGTCTGCGTCCGGGGCTCGCACCCAAGGACACCATCCATCACCGCCACCTTCGGCGCCGCTTGTCTATGATGGGCGTCCTTTTCCGTTTCGATCCGGCCATGCAACGACGCGATTTCCTCAAGAACGCCGCCGCCGCCTTCGCCGCCATGGGCTTGCCGGCGATGCCGATGCTCGGCCAGGCGGCCCCTGCGGTGGGCCTGCGCCGCCTGGGCAAGCCGCAGCCGTTCGACTACGCTTGGCTCAAGGGCCACGCGCGGGCCATGGCGGATGCGCCGTACCAGAGCCACAAGCGGGCGCTGCCGGCGCCGGTGGAGGGCTTGACCTGGGACCAGTACCAGTCTATCCGCTACCGCCAGGATCACGCGTTGTGGGCGGCCGAGCAGGGCCCGAAGTTCCAGGCCAAGTTCTTCCACCTGGGGCTGTACTTCAAGACGCCGGTGCACATGTTCGACCTGGTCGACGGGCAGGCGCAGGAACTGGCCTACGACAGCGCGGCGTTCGATTACGGCAGCAGCGGGCTGAAGGGCAAGCCGCTGCCGAAGGAACTGGGCTTCGCCGGTTTCCGCCTCAACACCAAGCAGGACACCGAGCGCGACTTCGCCGCGTTCCTCGGTGCCAGCTACTTCCGTGCGGTCGGCAAGGAGGGCCAGTACGGCCAGTCGGCGCGCGGGTTGGCGATCGATACCGGCACCGGCGGCCCGGAGGAGTTCCCGGACTTCATCGCCTACTGGCTGGAGCAGCCCAAGGCCGGCTCGGACACGGTGGTGGTGTATGCGCTGCTGGATTCGCCCAGCGTGGCCGGTGCCTACCGCTTCGCGATCACCAATGGCGACGTGTTGCTGATGGACATCGACAGCGCGTTGTATCCGCGCAAGACCATCGAGCGCCTGGGCCTGGGGCCGTGCACCAGCATGTACCAGGTGGGCGAGAACGACCGCCGCATGGATTGGGACTGGCGCCCGGAGATCCACGACACCGACGGCCTGGCGATGTGGACCGGCGGCGGCGAGTGGATCTGGCGGCCGCTGTGCAATCCGCCGCATCTGCGCTTCAACATGTTCGTCGACGAGAACCCGCGCGGTTTCGGCCTGCTGCAGCGCGACCGCAACTTCGATCATTACCAGGACGACGGCGTGTTCTACGAGAAGCGCCCGTGCCTGTGGGTGGAGCCGAAGCAGGGCTGGGGCAAGGGCTCGGTGCAACTGGTGGAGATCCCCACCGTCGACGAGACCTTCGACAACATCGTCGCGTTCTGGAATCCGCAGGACAAGCCGCAGCCCGGACAGGAGCTGCTGTTCGGCTACCGCCTGTACTGGGGCGCACAGGCGCCGGCGTCCTCGCCGCTGGCGCACTGCGTGGCCACCCGCACCGGCCTGGGCGGCGTGGTCGGGCAGAAGCGGCATTACTTCTCGTGGCGCTTCGCGGTGGATTTCGTCGGCGGCGAACTGGCCAAGCTGGGCAAGGAGAAGGACGCCAAGGTCGAGGCGGTGCTGCAGCTCAACCGCGGCCGCACCGAGATCGTCTCGGCGCGGCCGTTGCACGAGATCTCCGGCTACCGCGCGATGTTCGACGTGGTGCCGCCGGACGACGGCACCGAGCAGATCGACATCCGCCTGTACCTGCGCAGCGGCGAGCGCCCGCTCACCGAAACCTGGCTGTACCAGTGGACGCCGCCGCCGGCGGCCGAGCGCAAGCTGTATTGAGCGCAACCGCGCGCGCTGCCTGCCGGGCAGCGTGCGTGTGCTTGGATCGGGCATTGCGCTCGCATTTCAGTCCTGGCGCAGCCGGGTGTGCGAGCTTGGTGCGCATCGCGCGTCGCGGCTGAAGTCGCCCCCACAGGAGCGCACAGGCCCGGCACTGGGCTGCTGTGGGAGGGACTTCAGTCCCGACGCGGGAATGGCTCCGCGTTCAGTGCTTGCCCGGCTCCTGCGAAGGTGTGGTCGCCCGGGGCCGCAGCGGCGGGGCCAGGCAGGGCGAGCAGCAGGGCACAGGCCAGTGCGGTGCCGCTGCCGGCAAAAAATCCTTTGAACGAAAGCATTTTCCTCATCCCATGAGTGAGCGATCGGCGCGATTCTAGGCATGCCGCCGGGTGCGCTCCATAGACTGATGGCATAGGCACAGGCGCCTGCGCGGCAATCGTCAGCGGCGGTTCATCGCGGACCGATCCGACGCACCAGTGCGGTGCGTCGCGCGTTGCATGCGGGTTACAGCGGCAGTGCGATCTGCAGCGGATCGATGCGGCCTTCGCCGCGCATGATCTTCTTGAACTCGGGGCGGCTGACCGACACGTAGCGTTCGTTGCCGCCGATCTCCACCTGCGGGCCGTCCTGCACCGCATGGCCGTTCTCGTCCACGCGCACGGTCATCGTCGCCTTGCTGCCGGTGTGGCAGATGGTCTTGATCTCCTGCAGTTCGTCGGCCCAGGCCAGCAGGTACTGGCTGCCCTCGAACAGCTCGCCGCGGAAATCGGTGCGCAGGCCGTAGCACAGCACCGGGATGCGCAGCCGGTCGACCACTTCGCTGAGTTGCCAGACCTGGGCGCGGCTGAGGAACTGCGCTTCGTCCACCAGCACGCAATGCAGTGGCCCGTGGCTGGCGATGTCGGCCTCGAGGGTGGCCAGCAGATCGGTGTCGGCGACGAAGGGCATGCCGTCGGCGCGCAGGCCGATGCGCGAGGCGACCACGCCGCTGCCGGCGCGATGGTCCAGCCGCGGCGTCAGGATCGCCGTGCGCATGCCGCGCTCGCGGTAGTTGTGCGCCGACTGCAGCAGCGTGGTGGTCTTGCCGGCGTTCATCGCCGAATAGTAGAAATACAGTTTCGCCATGCCGCCGATTCTAGCGCGGCGGCCGCGCGCCCCGGCCGCCGGGCGGTTCGCGAACCGGTTCAGCGCCGGCGCGGCGGTGGGGCGTCGGCGCCGGCCGGCGCCCGTTACAATGCGCGGCCAAGGGAAGTCTTCATGCACGGTCTCAATCCTCCCCAACGCGCCGCGGTCCTGCATTGCGAGGGTCCGTTGCTGGTGCTGGCCGGCGCCGGCAGCGGCAAGACCCGCGTGATCGTGGAAAAGATCGCGCACCTGATCGCCAGCGGCCGTTACCCGGCCAAGCGCATCGCCGCGATCACCTTCACCAACAAGTCGGCCAAGGAAATGCGCGAGCGCGTGGCCAAGCGCATCCGCAGCGAGGCCGCCGACGGCCTGACCATCTGCACCTTCCACGCCCTGGGGCTGAAGTTCCTGCAGATCGAACACGCGGCGGTGGGCCTGAAGCGCGGCTTCTCGATCTTCGACGCCGACGATGCCGCCGCGCAGATCAAGGACCTGATGCCCGGCGCCAAGCCCGATGCCATCGAGGACGCCAAGAACCTGATCTCGCGCGCCAAGAACGCCGGGCTGTCGCCGGAGCAGGCGATGGCGGCGGCCCGCAGCAACCGCGAGCAGGAGGCGGCCAGCCTGTACGAGCGCTACCAGGCGCGGCTGAGCACCTTCAACGCGGTGGACTTCGACGACCTGATCCGCCTGCCGGTGCAGGTGCTGGAGGAGAACGAAGACATCGTGATGGCCTGGCGCGAGCGCATCGGCTATCTGCTGGTGGACGAAAGCCAGGACACCAATGACGCGCAGTACCGGTTGCTGAAGATGCTGGCCGGCCCGCGCGGCAACTTCACCTGCGTGGGCGACGACGACCAGAGCATCTACGCCTGGCGCGGCGCCAACCCGGAAAACCTGATGCAGATGGGCCGCGACTATCCGGCCCTGCAGATCATCAAGCTGGAGCAGAACTACCGCTGCTCCAACCGCGTGCTGCGCGCGGCCAATGCGTTGATCGCGCACAACCCGCACGAGCATCTGAAGACGCTGTGGAGCGACCAGGCCGACGGCGAGCGCATCCGCGTGTGGGAGTGCCGCGACAGCGAGCACGAGGCGGAGAAGGTGGCCGCCGAGATCGCCTACCTGGGTACCGCCAAGCAGGTGCCGTGGAGCGATTTCTGCATCCTGTTCCGCGGCAACTTCCAGTCGCGGCCGCTGGAAAAGGCGCTGCAGATGGCCAGCGTGCCGTACCACATCACCGGCGGCACCGCGTTCCTGGAGCGGCAGGAGGTCAAGGACGTGCTGTCCTGGCTGCGCCTGCTGGTCAATCCAGACGACGACGCGGCGTTCCTGCGCGCGGTGCAGGCGCCCAAGCGCGAGGTCGGCGCGACCTCGCTGGCCAAGCTGGCCGAACTGGCTTCGGCCAAGCACCTGCCGATGTCGCGCGCGGCCGAGTCGGTGGGCGCGCTGCAGCAGTTGCCGCCGCGCGCGGCCAACGGCCTGAGCGACTTCGTCGACATCCTGCACGAACTGCGCGCGGCCTCGACCACGCTGTCCTCGGCCGACGTGGTGCGCCAGCTCGCCGAGCAGTCGGGGCTGATCCGCGAGCTGCGCAGCCAGTGCAAGGACGAAGCGAGTTTCCAGCGCCGCCGCGGCAACCTGGAGGAACTGGCCAAGTGGTTCGAGGGCGGCCCACGCGGCGCCACCGTCGGCGACCTGGCCGCGCAGCTGGCGCTGCTGTCGCGCAACGACAAGGACGACGGCGGCAACCAGGTGCGGATGATGACCATGCACGCGTCCAAGGGCCTGGAGTTCCGCTACGTGTTCATCGTGGGCTGCGAGGACGGCGTGCTGCCGCACGAGGTCAGCCTGGAAGAGGGCAACCTGCAGGAAGAGCGGCGCCTGCTGTACGTGGGCATCACCCGCGCCAAGGAGCAGCTGTGGATGAGCTACAGCAAGCTTACCCGCAAGTTCGGCGAGCATATCCGGCTCAAGCCCAGCCGCTTCTTCGACGAGATCCCGGCCGAGGAAATGCAGCGCGACGGCGCCGACCCGGTGGCCGACGCCGCGCGCAAGAAGGAACGCGCGAATGCAGGGTTGGCGGCGATCCAGGCGTTGTTTGATTAGAAGCCGGGATTGGGGAATGGGGAATGGGGATTCGTAACGGCGGGGTGCGTTGCGAGTGCGGTCGCTGGGGATGGGGCGTGCGGATGTACGCAGGGGCTAATCGGCTGTTCCTTCTCCCTGCGGGAGAAGGTGCCCGTAGGGGCGGATGAGGGTGCGGGCGAAGCCTCGTGCACTCACACTCCGCGAGTCGCTTCGCGCCGGACCCTCACCCCAACCCCT